>JBIOZO010000001.1:0-8849 GCA_044871215.1 Gaiellaceae bacterium
TGGCTCGACGGCCTCTACGTGCTGCCGCAGTTCTGGAGCCGCGGCGTGGGCAGGGCGCTGCACGATGAGGTGCTCGAGCGCCTGCGCGCCGCGGGCTGCGAGCGCTGCCACCTCTGGGTGCTCGAGCACAACGACCGCGCCCGGCGCTTCTACGAGCGGCTCGGCTGGGCCGAGAACGGCACCTCGCGGGTCGTTCCTTTCCCGCCGAAGCCGATCGACGTCGGCTACTCGATCGCTCTCTAGACGACGTACGGGTTCGGCAGGGCCGTCCAGAGCACGACCGCCTCGTCCGTCTCGGACGGGTTCCGCCACGTGTGCGGGTCGCGGGGCGAATAGGTGAGCGTGTCGCCCTGCTCGAGCTCGTGTACCTCGTCTCCCACCCGTAGCTCGAGCGAGCCGCTGAGCACGTAGACGAGCTCGACGTCGGCCGGGAGCGTGTACTGCTCCTCGCCGGCGCTGCCCCGCGGCGGTATGTGCGACTCGGTCACGTGGAAGCGACGCTCGTCGCCCGAGCTCAGCAGCAGGTGCTCGGCGTCGCCCATCGCCAGCGAGCGGCGGGCCTGCTCGTCGCGCCGAATCAGCCGGCCGGCAGGGACGTCGTCGATCAAGCTGCCGACGCGGAGGCCGAGGACGGCGCAGATCCGGTACAGCGACGACAACGACACGGAGGTCAGGTCGCGCTCGAGCTGGCTGATGAACCCTGCCGTCAGCCCGGCCCGCTCCGCGAGCTCGGCGATCGTCAGGCCCCGTTCCTGGCGCCGGGCGCGCAGGCGAGCGCCGACGCGGATCTCGCCCGCCTCCGTCACCGACATGTCGATGTAAGTCTAGTCAAACGGATTTTAGTGCTGCTAAAGTCTCGCCATGCGATTGGGTCTCCTCGCGATTGTGGCAGCGGCGGCCGTCGTCGCCGGCGGGGCGTCTGCGGAACGGGCCGTGCCGGCCAGCACGAGCGCGGGTGGCGACGTTCGGTACCTGATGAGCGAAATCGAGCGCATCCACCCGGACCCGTTCCACGCGACTCCACGGCCGCAGTTCGAGGCGGCGGCCGACTCGCTCGCAGCGCGGGCCGACTCGCTGACGCCGAACCAGCTGCTCGTCGAGCTGATGCGCTTCACCACCCTGCTCGGCGAGCGCGACGGCCATTCCGGGATCTTCCCGCTCGACTCGGCGCACAAGCGGGTGCTGCACCTGTTCCCGCTCTACCTCTACAAGTTCGCGGACGGCCTGTTCGTCGTCTCCGCGCCGGGCCGCCGCGCCCTGGTCGGCTCGAAGCTGCTCGCGATCGACGGCATCCCGGCCGACGAGCTCGAGCAGGCGGTCCGTCCGCTCGTGCCGCGCGACAACGAGGCGACGCGGACCGACCGGTTCATGAGCTTCATGCTCACCGCGGAAGTGCTGCAGGGGCTGGGGCTACGCCTGGGCTCCGGCCCCGCGCGCTTCACGTTGCAGAAGCCGGGCGCGGCGGCGCAGGACGTGACCCTCGCGCCGGTGACGGCGTCGGCGTACCTGCGGCTGATGACGCCCGAGTTTCCGTCGTTCGTCTACGCGCTGCCCAAACGCCCGCAGCCGCTCTACCTGCGCCGGCGCGGCGACGACCACTACGTCACGACGATCGACCGCGGCCGAGCGATCTTCGTCGGCTACAACCTCACGCTCGGCTCGACCGGGCCCGACGCGCGCAAGCTCGCCCGGCTGCTGAGGAGCCGGAAAGTGCGGCGGGTGGTCGTCGACGTCCGGCTCAACCCCGGCGGCGACAACCACACCTACGTGCCGCTGCTGAAGGTCCTGCGCTCGAAGGTAGTCAACCGGCCGGGCCGCCTCTTCGTCCTGATCTCGCGCAGCACGTTCTCCGCGGCCGCGAACTTCATTACCGAGCTCGACCGCAAGACGAAAGCCGTGTTCGTCGGCGAGACCTCGGGCGGCGCGCCGAACATCTACGGCGACGCCGCAGGGGTAGAGGTGCCTTCCGCGGGAGTGACCGTTCGCGTTGCCGGGGTGTACTGGCAGCTGGGCGCTGCGAGTGACCCGCGCAACGCGATCGAGCCGGACGTTCCCGTTGCGCTCGGCTCGAGCGCGTTCTTCCGCGGCAAGGACCCCGTGCTCGCCGCGGCGCTCCGGTATCGAGTCGGGCGCTAGATTCCGCGCCATGAGGCGCACCCGCTTCGCTCCCAGCCCGACCGGCTCGCTGCACGTCGGCAACGCGCTGAGCGCGGTCGCGAACCGGTCGCTCGGTGACTGGGCGCTGTTGCGGATCGACGACACGGACCCTGCACGCAACCTGCCGGGCGGCGAGCAGGCGCTGCTGCGCGACCTGGAGTGGCTCGGGCTCGAGTGGGACGAGGGGCCGGTGCGCCAGAGCGAGCGCCGGGAGCGCCACCTGGAGGCCGCCGCCGGGCTCGGCGAGCGCTTCGAGGGGATCACGCTCGTGCGCGAGGACCGGTCGCCCACGTATCACCTCGCGAGCGTGGTGGACGACTTGGACTTCGGGATCACGCACGTCGTCCGCGGTAACGACCACCGACCGAACGAGGAGCTGCACCGCAGGCTGTTCGAAGCGCTCGGCGCGGACCCGCCGGGGTTCGTCCACCACGGCCTGATCCTGGGCGAGGACGGGAAGAAGCTCTCGAAGCGCGCCGAGGGCGCGACTGTCGCGCAGCTGCGCGACGCCGGGATCCCGGCCGAGGCCGTGCGTGCGTACCTCGAGGAGCTGGGCGTCCCGCGCCACGACGTGCACTACGACCTGCCGCGCATCCGACGGCTCGCGACCGACGCGATCGGCGCGCTCTCCGACGAAGAGCTGACCTCCCGCGTGGGCGCGCCGGTCGAGCTCGCGCCGGCGCTTCGCGGAGCCCGCGACCTGAACGAGGCTCGCGAGTTCGCCGCGCAGATTCTCGAGCCGGAACCGGTAAAGCTGGCCGAGGACGCGCGGCCCACGATCGAGCGCTTCAAGGAGCTGGCCGGCGGCGAGCCGCACGAGACGATCCGCGAGCTGAAGGCCGTCGGCGGCAATCTCAAAGCGCTGCGGCTGGCCCTAACGGGACGCGACCGCGGGCCGGAGCTCTGGACTGTCGTCGCCGCGCTGCCGCGCGAAGAGGCGCTGAGGAGGATCGATGCGGCTCTATGACACAGCGACCAGGCAGCTGCAGGAGCTGCCCCCGCCGCCCGGCCCGATCCGGATGTACTTCTGCGGCCCGACCGTCTACCAGCGCATCCACATCGGCAACGCGCGTCCGTTCGTGATCTCGATGTGGCTCAAGCGCTGGCTCGAGCGCAGCGGCTACGACGTCACGCTCGCCGAGAACATCACCGACATCAACGACAAGATCTACGCTGCCGCTCCCGGCGACTCGGCGCGGCTCGCGGCCGAGGCGACGCAGTGGTACCTCGACGACACGGGCGGTCTCGGCCTTGGACGACCGGACGTCGAGCCGAAGGCGACCGAGTCGATCCCCGAGATCGTTTCGATGATCGAGCAGCTCGTGGCGGCCGGGCATGCCTACCCAACCGAGGGCGACGTCTACTACCGGGTCGCGAGCTTCCCCGACTACGGCAGGCTCTCGGGGCGGCACGGCGACGAGGAGGCCACGCGCAACCCGTCCGAGGAGGCCGAGGAGGCAGCGCGCAAGGAAGACCCGCGCGACTTCGCGCTTTGGAAGGGGCAGAAGGAGGGCGAGGACACGTGGTGGGAATCCCCGTGGGGCCGCGGCCGCCCAGGGTGGCACATCGAGTGTTCGGCGATGGCGGAGACGCACCTCGGGCCTGCGTTCGAGATCCACGGTGGCGGCCTCGACCTCGTCTTTCCACATCACGAGAACGAGGTCGCCCAGTCACGCTCGCTCGGCCACGGCTTCGCACAGCTGTGGATGCACAACGGAATGCTCCGGCTCAGCGGCGAGAAGATGTCGAAGTCGCTGGGCAACATCGTCTCGCTGCGCGAGGCGCTCGACGAGTGGGGCCGCGAGACGCTGCTGGTCTATTTCCTCGGCGCCCACTGGCGCAAGCCGGTCGACTACTCGGACGAGGTGCTCGAGCAGGCGGCGGCGCAGGCCGAGAGCTTCCGCAACGTCTTCCGCTCTGAGCCTGGCGGGGGTGGAGACTGGGGCGATCTGGTCGCCGCACTCGACGACGACTTCAACACGCCGGAAGCGCTCGCCGCGATGCACGGCTGGCGGGATCCGGAGTTGCTGCGTCGTGGGCTCGAGGTGTTCGGGCTCGAATCGCTGGCCGAGGTCGCGCAGGCGCCTGCGGAGTTGGAGGAGCTCGCCCGGGCCCGCGTCGAGGCCCGCAACCGCAAGGACTTCGAGACGAGCGACCGCCTGCGCGACGAGATCGGTGCGGCCGGGTGGGTCGTGCGTGACGTGGAGGCCGAGCCCGGCTTCCAGCTCGTGCCGAAGCAGTGAGCTCCGAGCTCGTCTACGGCCGGCGGCCGGTACGCGAGGTGATTCGCGGTTCGCGCGAGGTCCTCGAGCTCTGGGCGACGGAGCGGGCGCTCAAGGCCGAGCCGTGGCTGCGCGAATCCGGAGTTCGGCTGCAGACCAAGCTCGAGCGTGAGCTGACCGCCGAGGCGGGCACGCAGGACCACCAGGGTGTGCTCGCGCGCGTCGAGCCTTTCCGCTACGCCGACGCGCACGAGCTCGCGGGCGGCGAGGCCCCGCTCCTGGTCGTGCTCGACTCGGTCACGGACCCGCGCAACCTCGGTGCGGTGATCCGGAGCGCCGACGGCGCCGGCGCCGACGGCGTCGTGCTGCCGACACACAACTCGGCCCGCGTCACGCCGGCGGTCGCGCGGGCATCGGCCGGCGCGGTCGAACACGTCTCGGTCGCGGTCGTGAAGAACCTCGCGCGCTACCTGGGCGAGATCAAGAGCCCGCGGCTCTGGATCTGGGCAGCGGTCGGCGACACCGGGACGAGCATGTGGGACGCCGACCTCTCCGGCGGCGCCGTCTTCGTGCTCGGCGCGGAAGGGAAGGGCCTCCGGCCGCTCGTACGTCGTACCTGCGACGACGTACTGTCGATCCCGCAGCTCGGCCGGGTCGAGTCGCTGAACGTCAGCGTGGCGGCGGCCCTGTTGCTTTACGAGGCCAGGCGGCAGCGCCGTGGCTGAGCCGACGCTCTATCTCTTCGACGGCTACAACCTCCTGCATGCGGGGCCGTTCGACGATCCGCGTGAGCTCGTCGACCGGCTCGCCAGCTTCGTCGCCCTGAGCGGCGCGCGCGGGGTGGTGGTCTTCGACGGCGTCGGCGAGGAGCGCACGCACGGCCCACTCGAGGTGCGCTACGCCGAACACGCCGACGCCCTGCTCGAGCGGCTCGCCGCCGAACATCGGGGCCGCGAGACGGTGTGCCTCGTCTCGTCGGACTCCGCCATCCGCGGCACCTCCGGTCAGGAGGTGCAGAAGCGGAGCTCGCGAACCTTTCTGGAAGACCTCGAAGAGCCGGGACACGAGGACCCGGGAAGATCGCAGCTTCGAGATCGCGTCGACGAAGAGACGCGAAAGCGCCTAGAGAAACTGCGAAGAGGCCAAGGGTCCGGTTAATCTCAAAAAACAGCAAGCTCTTGTAAACGTACTGGGACCTTGCTATTTTGACCTCAACCTCAGGGTGAGGTGTGTAGCTCACCGTCCTCGAACGAGGGGGAGCCGTGCCCGCTCGAACCGCGCAGCAGACGATCCAGTCGCCGCAGAAGCTCCAGCGCGAGCTTGCCGACCTCCAGCTCGTGATGCGCGCTCGCAACGGAGACCAGAAGGCGCTCGACGAGCTGATCCGCCGCTACACGGGTTTCGTCCGCCTGAAGGCGAGCTCGTATTTCCTCGCCGGCGGCGACTCCGAAGACCTGATCCAGGAGGGGCTGATCGGCCTCTACAAGGCGGTGCGCGACTTCAGCCCGGAGCTCTCCTCGTTCCGCAGCTTCGCCGAGCTGTGCGTCACGCGGCAGATCATCACAGCGATCAAGACGGCGACGCGCTTCAAGCACTCGCCGCTCAACTCGTACGTCTCGTTCAGCCACACGCCGGCCGGCCAGGAGTCCGACGGCGACTGCACCCTCGGCGACGCCCTGCCCGGGCCGTCCGTGGACGACCCGTCGGTGTGCGTGATCTCGACCGAGGAGCTGCAGAGTCTGGTCTTCACGCTCGGCAGCGGACTCTCGAAGCTCGAGGCCGACGCGCTCAAGCTCTACCTCGAGGGCGAGTCCTACGAGGAGATGGCCGAGCGGCTGGGCTGCGATACGAAGACGATCGACAACGCGCTGCAACGCGTGAAGCGCAAGGTGCTCGCGCACCAGCAATCGCGGCAAGTTCTGCAGTAGCGGCTTGCGCTCCTAGATATCTATCTGATATCTAGATATCCGCGATGGCTCGGCCACGGCGCGAAGACGACGAGTACACGGCGCTCTACGTGCGCATCCCGGCGGATCACGCCGAGAAGCTGCACCGTGCGAGTGACTTCCTGCAGACGCCCAAGCGGGAGCTGATCACCAAGCTCGTCGCGCAGTTCGACCCGGAAGACCCGGTCTGGACGCGCCCGGTCGCGGGCCCGGTTACCCACGCGGAGTTCGGCTTCGGGCAGCACTCGTTCCGTCCGGCGGCGGAGCTCGAGATCCTCACGCCACCGCAGCTCGCGGGCTTGCTCCAGGTCGACGAGGACGTGGTGGTGGAGCTGGCCGAGAGCGGCGAGCTCCCGGGCCGTAGGGTCGGCGAGGAGTGGCGGTTCTCGCGCGAGGCGATCCTCGCGTGGCTCGCCGCGGACGAATGAGAGTCGGCAGGGTCGAGCGCAGGTGGGGCGCCGAGGCGCTGCGGCCGGCTGTCGGCTGGAAGGTCTGGCGCGTGGAGGACGGCCTGCTGAAGAGCGTGCTCTACGGCGACCCGTGGCCGGTCGAGGGGCCGATCGAAGCGGCCTGCGCGCGGCACGATCACCAAGCGCCGGCCGTGGCGTGCGAGTGCGGCATCCACGCCGGCCGCACGCTCGAGGCGTGGGAGCACTACCTCCGCGTCGGCGCCGAGGCGCGCGTCTTCGGGCGCGTACTGCTCTGGGGCTCGACCGTTGAGGGCGAGCACGGCTGGCGCGCCGCCTGCGCGAGGCCGGTCGAGATCTTCGTCCCGGCCGCCGTGACCGAGCCGGTCGACGGCTTGCGGTCGTACGGCGTGCCGGTGCGGCTACCACTGCGCGAGGCGGTGCCAGCGTGAGCCCGCTGATCCCAATGGTGATCGAGCAGACCTCGCGCGGCGAGCGCTCCTTCGACATCTACTCGCGCCTCCTGAACGACCGGATCGTGATGGTCGGGTCGGTGATCGACGACCAGATCGCGAACGTCGTCGTCGCGCAGTTGCTCCACCTCGAGTCCGAGAATCCCGAAAAGGACATCTCCGTCTACGTCAACTCGCCGGGCGGCGACGTCTACGCCGGCCTCGCGATCTACGACACGATGACCTTCGTCAAGCCGGACATCCGCACGATCTGCGTCGGCACGGCGATGTCGATGGGCTCGGTGCTGCTCGCGGCCGGGACCAAGGGCAAGCGGACCGCGCTGCCCAACGCGAAGATCCTGATCCACCAGGTCTGGACGGGCCAGTTCGGCGGCCAGGCCTCGGACGTCGAGATCCGCGCGCGCGAGGTGCTCGACCTGAAGCGGCGCGTCGAGCAGATCCTCGCCGACCACACCGGCCAGACACTCGAGCGCGTTTCGAAGGACACCGATCGCGACCACTTCATGACCGCCGCCGAGGCGGTCGAGTACGGCCTCATCGACGAGGTGATCACGAGTAGGTGAGCCACCCCGGGCGCTAGGCTGGGCGCGGCGCCGGAGTAGCTCAGCTGGTCAGAGCAACCGCCTTGTAAGCGGTAGGTCGTGGGTTCGAATCCCGCCTCCGGCTCTCCCGCAGTTCGTCTCTGGCGGCCCGCGGGGCACGTCGTCGCCCTAGCGGCGCGCGCCGATCACCGCTTCGATCAGGCCGGCGGCCCGCGTCGTCCCTGGGTTCGCCTGCAGGCGCTGCGACGCGGCCGCCAGGCGTGAGCGGTCGGCGGCCAGCAGCCGCTCGATCGCCTGGTGCAGCTCACCGTCCTCGAACTCGTAGGTCGGCAGGCGAACGCCGAAGCCGACCTCCTCGACTCGCTGCGCGTTGTCGTACTGATCCCAGAAGAGCGGCAGCACGACCATTGGCTTGCCGAAGTGGACCGACTCGGTGACGGTGTTGTTGCCGCCGTGCGTGATCACGAGGTCGACCTCCGACAGGATCGCCGGCTGCGGCAGGAACTCGGCGCCCGTCATGTTCGGCGCCAACTCGATCGCCTCGTGCTGCGGTCCCTTGCTGACGACGTAGCGGTGCGGCGTTTCTGCGAGCGCGCCCACCAGCCGGTTCATCAGCTCGACGTCCGCCGACCCGAGGCTGCCGAGGCTGACGTAGACGAGCGCACCGTCGCCGGGCGGCACCTCGAACGGCTCGTCGACCGAGCGGACACACGAGTCGAGCCGGTGCCAGGCTTCTCCGAGCGGCCGCGAGCGCTCGTAGTCGGCCTCGGCCGGGTAGAGGTAGAGGTTCAGGAACGCCGACTCGTGCACGAACTCGAGCTCGGGCAGCGGCGGTGCCCCGCGCTCCTCGCAGAAGGCCGAGAACCCGCGCTGCAGCGGCTCGTGCAGCTCGCGGTAGCGCTCGCGGAACTCGTCCCACCCGCTGCGGTCGCCGGTGGGATAGCCGGAGAACACCGGCGGCAGCGCGGGGTCCTCCAGCTCGAGCGGGTTACACGAGACGATGCGCACCCACGGCCGGCCCGAGGCGAGCACGGCCGGGAAGCCGACCACGTTGTCCTGCACGATCACGTCGGGCTCGAGCTCGCCGAAGATCTCCCGCAGC
>JBIOZO010000002.1:0-3402 GCA_044871215.1 Gaiellaceae bacterium
AGAACGGCATCTCGAAGACGCCGGCCGGGATCGAGACGAACGAGCGCACGACCGGCGTGATCCGGCCGAGCAGGACGGCCCAGCGGTCGTGCCGGTCGAACCAGCGCTCGGCCCGGTCGAGCCGCTCAGGCCCGAGATGCAGGAAGCGGCCGTGCCGCTCGACGAACGGCCTCCCGCCGTAGCGCCCGATCGCCCAGCCGCCGATCGCGCCAACGACGTAGCCGAGCGTGCCGGCGAGGGCCATCGTCACGAACGCCCAGCCGCCCGGCTCGATCTCGCGCCCGAAGAGGACGACGTGCTGCGAGGCGAAGGCGCCGGAGGCGAGCGCGCCGGCGTAGACCATCACGAGCTCGCTCGCGGCCGGGAACACGGCGTCGATCGCCATCAGCACGAAGACCGCGTACACACCGTGGTCGCCGACGAACGTCGTGATGGTCCCGGAGACCGACGCGAGCACGCGCCGAGTCTACGGATGCTCTACCGACGGATGACGAAGGCCTGGCTCAGATCGACCGGGCCGAACGAGTTCTGCGCGAACACCTTGAAGAGGTACGTGCCGCGATAGACCAGCCGGCCGTTCTGGAAGCGACCGTTCCACGCGAGCGTGCGCGTGCCCGCGGCCAGGTTCTTGGCGGGCAGGCGACGGATCAGGATGCCGCTCCTGGTGAAGATCGAAGCCGTCACGCGCGCCGGCGCGGCCAGCTTGAACCGGGCGACGACCGCGGTCCGCGTCTTCGGGCGCAGCCGCACGGAGCGCGGGGCGACGCTCATGAACCCGAGCGTGTCGTTAAGCCAGAACGACCGCTCCACGGACGAGCTCTGGCCGTCGGAGTCGGTGGACGAGACCACCCAGCGCCAGCGCCCGAGCGGCTCGTCCTGGGCCCGGCGCTTCTTCGCGCTCACCGGCCACTGGAACATGTACGTCCCCGGCTGCCGCGTCCCGGTCTCGGTGAAGCCGGTCGCGCCGCCGGGCCCCACCAGCGTCGCGGTGACCGTCGAGGTCTTGACGACCTTGTAGGCGAGCTGCTGGCGCTCGGCGATCCCGTCACCGTTCGGCGAGACGACGCCGAGGGCGGGTGGAGGCGCGTAGACGCCCGTATAGAGGATCGCCAGAGACTCCGCGACCGAGCGCTCCCCGCCGGGGTCGGAGGGCCGGTTGAGCAGCTTGCCGTCGAAGGCCATCGTGGTCGACCCTCCTGCATCGAGCGCGGAAGCGGTGACCGCGCCGAGGCGGACCATCGCCTGCGCGAGCTCCCAGTTCGTCATGCCGACGCTGGAGCCGCGGCGGCGGCCGTCGACCGCGAGCATGATGATCTTCCCGTCCGCGCGCTGGCCGACCGCCGTGCGCGGGTTGCGCGGCCCGAGCTGCGACGGCAGGAAGTCCTCGCCGGCCGTCCAGACCGGCTTGCCGCTGCGCACGATCACGGGGCCGCCGCCGAGCGCGTCGGTGACGCCGCTCGCGAGCCAGTCAGGCGACAGGATCAGCCGCGTCAGGATCGGCGTTCCGGGCGTCGCCTCGGCCTGCAGCTTCGCGACCTGCGAGCCGCGCGCCAGCAGCACCGCGCCGTTGCGGGGAATCGGCAGGCCGCCGCCGACATGCGTCGCGGTGACTACGCCGGTCAGGTCGGTGCCGGGCACGGCGGGCGGGAACGGCTGCAGGACGGCCTCGACGACGCCCGGGATCCGCGGGGTGGTTGCGCCCCAGGCAGGCGTGAAGAGCGAGGTGCCGTCGCCGCGCGGCGGCTGGTTCAGGCCGGTCAGCGGCCGCCGCTGGCCGAGTCCCTGCCAGTAGCCGAAGAACGACACACGGCCGACGTTGAGCTTGCCGTCAGACCCGATGCCGACGCTCGCGCGTGCTCGGTAGGGCGGGCTCATCAGCACCTTGTCGCGCATGAACATTCCCGTCGGGTGGCCGTCCTTGAAGTTGAAGAGATCGCCGTTGACGCCGGCGACCGTGGCCGAGTCGGAGATGTCCTTCTGCATCGCGGTGACGCGCTCCGTGCCCAGGATCGCGCCGTTCGAGAGCAGCGGCTTCACCTGGTAGAGCCCTCCCGGCCGCGGCGCCGTGAGCACGTTCAGGACGACGGGCCCATGCGCGGTGAACTGCACCGTGCGCTGGTAGCTCACGTTCGGCATCAGCACCTGCGCGGCCGCATGCGCCTGGCCCGTGAGGGCGGTGGCGAAGACTGCCGACAGGGCTCCGATGAGGACTCGGCGGAGCATGACCCGCCGCCAACGTAGCTACGGCCTCTGCGGAAGTCCAACGGCCTGCGATCAACATTTCGTAAAGACTCCGTGGGATGGGCGGCGGCGGTAGGTTCCAAGCGTGAGCGCCACACTCGGCACGCGCACTGAGCTGCTCGAGGAGCTCGTCGCCCGCTTCCCGCAGATCCCGCCCGAGGCAGTGCTGAAGGAGGACCTGCTCCGCACCGGGATGGCCTTCGACGAGAGCGCGCTCACCGACAACCTCGACGGCGGAGTGAAGCCGAAGTCGTACTTCATCTTCTCGTTCGACCAGAAGCCGCTCACCGAGCTCGGCGCGGCGGCCACCCAGCGGCCGCCGGAGGAGATCGCGCTGACCGGAGGGCCGTGGGGCCTGCGGCGGACGATCGTCTCGGTGCGGGTCAACCCCGAGTCGCCTTACCGGGTCGCTCGCGCCGAGGACGGCCTGCGGCTCTCGCTCGAGGGCCGCGAGCTGGCCGACGTCTCGCTGCCGCCGATGCCCGAGTACTACCGCCACACGCTCGCGAACGGCAAGACGGTGATGGAGACCGCGCCGACGATCGAATGGGGTTACCTGATCTACCTCACGGTGCTGCGGCTCTGCCAGTACTTCGGCGCCAAGGAGGAGTGCGGCTTCTGCGACATCAACCACAACTGGCGCCAGCACAAGAAGGCGGGCCGGCCGTATACCGGCGTGAAGCCGATCGAGGACGTGCTCGAGGCGCTCGAGCTGATCGACCGCCACGACGAGGGCACGAGCCACGCTTACACGCTCACCGGCGGCTCCGTCACCTCCACCGTCGACGGGCTCGCCGAAGCCGACTTCTACGGCCGCTACGCCCAGGCGATCGAGGAGCGCTTCCCCGGCCGCTGGATCGGCAAGGTGGTCGCCCAGGCGCTGCCGAAGGCCGACGTCCAGCGCTTCAAGGACTACGGCATCTCGATCTACCACCCGAACTACGAGGTATGGGACAAGCGGCTCTTCTCGCTGATCTCGCCCGGCAAGCAGCGCTACGTCGGCCGCGAGGAGTGGCACCGCCGGATCCTCGACGCGGCGGACGTCTTTGGGCCGAGCAACGTGATCCCGAACTTCGTCGCCGGCGTCGAGATGGCACGACCCTTCGGCTTCGGGACGATCGACGAGGCGATCGCGTCGACGGTCGAGGGCCTCGACTACTT
>JBIOZO010000003.1:0-2237 GCA_044871215.1 Gaiellaceae bacterium
TGAGCGTGCGCACGCGCGGCGCCGCCAGCTCGATCGCCAGCGGGAGATTGTCGAGCTGCCAACAGATCGCCTCGACCGTCTCCGCGTTCTCGCGGTCGAGTCGAAAGCCCGGAGCGGCGGCCTCGGCGCGCTCCACGAAGAGCGCGACCGCTTCGTCGAGTGTCAGCTGCGGGACGCGGTAGACGTGCTCTTGCCGCAGGCGGAGCGGCGAGCGGCTGGTCGCGAGCACCTTTACGCCGGGCGCCGCCGCGAGCAGGCTCGAGAGCGCCGGGGCCACGGCGAGAACGTGCTCGAAGTTGTCGAGCACGAGGAGCATTCGCTTGTCGCGCAGGTAGTCCAGGAGCGTCTCGAGCGCGCTCTCGTCGGGCTGGTCGCGCAGCCCGAGCGCCTGCGCGATCGCCGGCACGACCTGCTCCGGCTCGCGCAAAGGCGTGAGCAGCACGAAGGCCGCGCCGCCCGGCAGCTCGTCGACGAGCCCGCTCGCCAGCTCCAGCGCGAGCCGCGTCTTGCCGGCGCCCCCCGGCCCGATCAGCGTGAGCAGCCGCACGTCGTCGCGCGCGAGCCGCTCGCGCGCCTCGGCAAGCTCGCGCTCGCGTCCGACGAACGCGTTCGGCAGCGCGGGCAGGGCCGCGAAGCGGTTCTCGACCGTGTTCAGCGGGGGGAACTCGGTCGGCAGTCCTTCGAGCTCGAGCTGGTAGAGCCGTTGCGGGCCGGCCAGGTCCTTGAGCAGGTGCTCGCCGAGGTCGCGCAGCGGGACGTCGTCGGCGAGCAGCGCGCGGGTGGGCTCCGAGAGGAGCACCTGGCCGCCGTGTCCGGCAGACATCACGCGGTTGGCATGGTGGACGTCGAGGCCGACGTAGCCGCCGTCGACCGCCTGCGGCTCGCCGGTGTGCACGCCCATGCGCACGCGCACGGCGTAGTCCTCGGGCCAGTCGTGCGCGGCGAGCGCGAGCTGCCCGTCGGCCGCCGCCGCCACCGCGTCCCCGGCCGACTCGAACGAGACGAAGAACGAGTCGCCCTCCGTGCCGACGACGTGCCCACCGTGGCGCTCGAAGGCCTCGCGCAGGAGCGCGCGGTGGCGGTCGAGCAACTCGGGGTAGGCGTCACCGGCGCGCCGCAGCAGGAGGGTCGAGCCCTCGATGTCGCTGAACAGGAGCGTGACGGTGCCGCTGGGGGGCGCGGCCATGGGTCCAGTATCTAGGGCGTTTGGGAGTCGAGCCAACGCCGCGCCTCGGCGACCGAGCGGAGGCGGACGAAGCGCGGATCGCCGCCGTAGCGCCGCGGCCACTCGCGCCGGTGGCGGAAATGCGTCTTCAGCATCCACCAGAACAGCGAGTCGCGCCCCCAGAAGGCTCCGCGCCATGACTCGCGGTTGCCGCTCCAGAGCTCGACGTCGTCGCGGATCCGGCCGATGGTCCGCCGCCAGAGGCGCCGCAGCTTGAGCGGCAGCGGCAGGTCGAGCCACACGATCGCGTCCGCGGGCTCGATCACCGTCGTCCCGAGCTTCGACTCGTAGTTGCCGTCGATCACCCAGCCGTCGCCGAGTTGCGCCATCGCCTCGACCACGACGGCGCGGAACTCGTCCGCCGTCGGCTGGTACCAGTCCGGCCCGTGGTGGAGCGCGTCGAGCTCGACGAATGGCACCCCGAGGCGCTGGGCCAGCTCGCGGCCGAAGGTCGTCTTGCCGGAGCCCGAGGTGCCCTTGACGTTGACGCGCCTCAACCGTCGAGCAGCTCGGCGGCGTGCGGCAGCAGGTCGCGGTCGGCGAGAGAGCGGACGAAGTCCGCCCAGCGCGGCTCGGTTTCGAGCAGCGGCTGGAGCAGCGCCCGCGCCTCAGTCACCCGGCCCGCCGCGGTCGCGCCGAGGATCCGCGCCAGCTGCCGGTCGAGCTCGTGCAGAACTGCGAGCTCCTCTTCGGTGGGCCCAGGTGGTTCACGGATGGCGTGGTAGGCCTGGAGCATCCGCAGCAGACGGCGGAGCTCGCCGAGCGGGTCGGCGTGGTCGTCGACGCGCAGGTCGACCTCTCGCTCCCAGGGTCGCCCCTCGGCCGCGACCACGAGGATGCCCCCGGCCTGGCGTCCGCGCCAGTCGCCGCCAGCAGCCTCGGCGGCGTCGAGCGCTCCCAGAAGCCGCTCGGCCAGCGGGCCTTGCGACTGCTCGAACGACTCCGCCATCGACTCCCAGACGTGCTCGCTGTCGACCATGTTCGCCTGCGCGCTAAAGCCATCGCCCATCGC
>JBIOZO010000004.1:0-3314 GCA_044871215.1 Gaiellaceae bacterium
GTCAGGCGCGCGAACGAGTACAGCACCAGATAGCTCCCGAACAGGAACGTCGCGAGCAGCACCATCAGCGCCAGCGGGCGCGGGTGGCCGAGAGGGTCCAGCGCGATCTCGCCGAGCAGGCTCCCGAGCCACTGTGGATGTGCGACGAGGTCCCAGGAGTTCCAGCGCAGGACGCGCCCGAGGTAGATCCCGAATGAGCTCGCCACGAGCACGGCGAGGACGATCAGCCAGGCGTAGAGGCTCCCCACGAACCGCCGCGCAACGGCATGGATCAGGAAGAGCGAGAGCAGGCCGAGCAGCAGCCCCGTCCAGCCCGCGGTCCCGAGCAGCACGATGTCGTAGAGCGCGGGAAGGCGGCCACCGCGGCTCACATGCCTCAGCTCGGTGAGCAGGTAGGGGGCATTCGGGAAGAACGCAAGCCACAGGCAGGCGAGGGGCAGAACGCTCTGCAGCCGTGCGCCGGCGCGGACGCGCGCGTAGACGACCAGGGCGAGGACGAACGGCACCCAGGCCAGGAAGAGGTCCCAGACGAGTGAGCCGTGGACGCCGGTCCCCGTGTACAGCACCCGCACGCCGAGCATCGCGAGCATGAAGAGCGAGAGCCCAGCGAGCGACGCCACGACCGCGATCCGGCGGTCACTGAACTGGGCTCGCAGACGCTCGACCACGAGACGAGCGTACCTGCAGCCACAGGTTTTCTCGCCCACGCCGCGCGGCAGAACGCGCGCATGGACGCCGAGCACGTCGCCCGCACGGATGCGACCGTTTGCAAGGCCAACGAGACGATCGCCGCCGCGGCGAGCGCCTGATGGAGGAGCGAGCGCGCCGGGTCGGCGAGAACGAGGCGCTCTTCCGGATCGTGAACGAGCAGGTCGCGACCCTGAACGAGCGTTTCGAGCGTTTCGGCGAGCCGATGAGCGCGATCTGCGAGTGCGGGCGCTTCGAATGCAACGAGCGCGTCGACGTGCCGGCCCAGGCGTACGAGGAGGTGCGCAAGAACCGGCGCGGTTCATCGTCAGGCCGCGCCACATCGAGCCGGACGTCGAGAGCGTGGTCGAAGAGCAGGACGGCTACTGGGTGATCCGCAAGCACGAGGGCGGCCCCGCCGAGCTCGCGCGCAAGACCGCCCCGCGCTAGCGCCGGGCGATCCGGTACACGATCCCGCGCTCCCAGTCCGCGACGAGCAGGCCTCCCGTGCGGTCGGGCAGGAGCGCCAGCGGGTGCGCAAAGCCCGACGCGAAGACGCTGACGCTCCGCGCCGTCCCGTTCGGCCGCAGGCGGATGCGCACCACGCGGCGGCCGAAACGGTGGCTCAGGTACTGGCCCCACTCCGCCACGTAGAGGTCGCCCTTCCAGAAGGCGATCCCGTCGGCTGAGGAGTGCGGCTCGAGGTACGCCGCCGGCCGGGTGACGCCGCCGCAGCGCCCGCTCATCCGCAGCGTGCGCGCGTTAGGCCAGCAGCGCGGCCAGCCGTAGAAGGCGCCCGGCCTGATCACGACCGCCATCTCCGCCGGCTCCGGGTCGGCGGTCGTGCCGAGCTCGTCCTGGCCGTTCACGGAGGCGTAGAGCCGGCCCGTCCCGGGTTGGATGGCGAGGCCGTAGGGATTGCGGAGGCCGCGCGCCACGACGCGCAGGTCGGAGCCGTCCGGGCGAAGAGACAGCACGGTGGCGCTGCGGGCGTCGTGCTCCCTGCAGGCGTCGCAGGTCGAGCCGCTCCCCCAGAAGAGCCGCTTGCCACCCGGCGCGACGACCACGTTGTCCTGCTGATGCTCCCCGAAGGGAACCCCCTTCACGATCACGCGGCGGTCGGTGAGTTGCCCCGCGCGCAACGTCAGACGCTCGAGCCGGCCCTGCTCCGAGACGAACAGGTCGCGCCCGCGCCAAGCGAGGCCGAGCGGGATCTTTAGCCCGCGCACGAGCACGGCGGGCCTGCTCGTGCCGGGGCGGATCGCGAGCAGCGTGCCGCCATTCTGCGTGGCGTAGATCCGGTTGTCCGGCCCGTACGCCATCGCGGTCGGCTGGGACAGCCCGTGCGCGAACGTCTGCACGCGGTAGCCGGACGGAACGCTGATCCCCTGGCCGGTGCCGCCGGCCGGGATCGCGAGCACACCCGCGGCAAGAGCTACGGGAATCGCAGTCGCGAAGTGCCTTCGCATCAGCGTCGAGTAGCCACCCGGAGTCGGTTCCCGTCCGGATCCTCCAGAGCGCACTCGCGGCCGGCCAGACCCTCCTCGTCGACGGTGACGCCGAATTCCCCGGCCACGCGGTCGACGTCGTTCACATACAGGTGGATCAGCGTGTTCGGCCGCGCGTCGCCCTTGTGCTCCGAGAGGTACAGGCGCACCTGTCCACGCGCGACCGAGACGAACCACGGGAGGCCCGGCTCGAACTGGTGCTCCCACTCTTTCTCGAACCCGAGGCGCCCGTACCACTTGACGGCGCGAGCCGCGTCCTCGACGTACAGCACGGGCACGACCTCTTCGGTCACGCGAGCTCTCCGGCGGCCTCGTCGAAGACGCGTGTGTGCAGATCGACGTCGGCCTCGGTCGTGTCGGGCGACATCAGCGCCATGTTGTGGAACGGCGTCAGCAGGATCCCGCGGTTCAGCGCGTAGAGGTGGATCAGCCGGTCGAGCAACGCGTTGCCCCCAGCAGCGGCATCGCTGCCGGTCCGCGGCCGCTCGGCACGGAAGAGGTACTCGACCCGGCAGCCGAGCCGCGTCACGTGCCAGGGCAGGCCATGGCGCTCGATCGTCTCCGCCACACCCGCCTCGAAGCGCTCGCCCAGGGCGATCATTCGCTCGAACGCCTCGTTGGTCAGGACCTCGGCGAGCGTCGCGCGAGTCGCCGCGAGCGAGAGCACGTTCGCCGCGACCGTGCCGCCGATGCCGCCGGTGTCAGCTCGCTCGTCGGCCGGCAGCAGCTCCTCGAGCCGCTCGGCCATCGGCGCGGAGAACCCGTACGCGGCGACCGGGATTCCGGCACCGATCGACTTGCCGACGGTGAGCAGGTCGGGCTCGAGCCCGTAGGCAGCCGTGTAGCCGCCCGGCCCGGCACAGAGGGTGTGCGTCTCGTCGATGATCAGCAGCGTCCCCGTGTCGCGCGTCGCCGAGCGCAGCCGCTCGTGGAATGAAGGCTCCGGCAGGACGATGCCGATGTTCGTCAGCGCCGGCTCGGCCAGCACGCAGGCGACGTCGCCGTGGGCGAGCTCGCGTTCGAGCGCCTCCGGATCGTTCCACTCGACGACCCGCGTGGTCTCGTCGAGCGGCACCGGTGGTCCGACGTTGCCCTCCCGTGAGACGACCCTGCCCTCCT
>JBIOZO010000005.1:0-8763 GCA_044871215.1 Gaiellaceae bacterium
GGCGGCGCCTTCGGCGGGCGCGAGGACCTCTCGATGCAGATCCACGGCGCCCTCCTTGCGCTGCACACCGATCGGCCGGTGAAGATCGTCTACTCGCGCGAGGAGTCGTTCGTCGGCCACGTCCACCGGCACCCGGCGAAGATCTGGATGGAGCACCGCGCGACCCGAGACGGGAAGCTCGTCAACGTCCGCGCGCGGATCCTGCTCGACGGCGGCGCGTACGCCTCGTCGAGCGCCGCCGTCTGCTCGAACGCGGCCGCCTTCGCGGTCGGCCCATACCGAGTCGACAACGCGCTGATCGAGTCGACGTGCATCTACTCGAACAATCCGCCCTGCGGCGCGATGCGCGGCTTCGGAGCGGTGCAGGGCTGCTTCGCCCACGAGGCGCAGATGGACAAGCTCGCGGCCGCGCTCGAGATCGACCCGGTCGAGCTGCGGCTGCTGAACGCCCTCGAGCCAGGCGACACGATGCCGACCGGCCAGAAGGTGACCGGCTCGCTGCCGGTCGCCGAGGTGATCCGCCGCGCCGCGGCACTGCCGGTGCCCGAGGCCGAGGAGCTTCCGCGCGACCCGATCCGCCTGCCCGGCGGCGCGGGGAACACGACGCGCGGCCAGGGCGTGCAGCGTGGAGTGGGCTTCGCGGTCGGCTTCAAGAACGTCTGCTACTCGGAGGGCTTCGACGACGCGTGCTCCGCGCGGGTGCGGCTCTGGACGGGTGCCGATGAGCAGCTCGCCGCCGAGGTGCACTGCGCCGCCGCCGAGGTCGGCCAGGGCGTGACGAACGTGATCCGCCAGGTCGCGCGCACCGAGCTCGGCACCGACCAGGTCACGCTCGCGCCCGGCTCGACGGACGGCGTCGACTCGGCCGGCTCGGCCTCGGCCTCGCGCCTGACGTGGATGGTCGCCGGCGCCGTTCGCCTCGCCTGCCAGGAAGCGCTCGAGGAGTTCCGCGCGACGGGCAAAGAGGTCGATCTCGAGCGCACCTATCACCACGAGCGAACGTTCCCGCTCGACCCCGAGAACGGCCAGGTGACCGGCGACCGCGTCCACGTGGCGTACATCTGCGCCGCGATGCGGGTGGTCGCCGAGGTCGACGTCGAGCTCGGGCTCTCGCGCGTGTCCTGGATCGGCGCCGCGCAGGACATCGGCAAAGCGATCAACCCGCAGGCCGTCCACGGCCAGATCGAGGGTGGTACGGCTCAGGGCCTGGGGCTCGCGCTGATGGAGGAGATCCAGACGCGCGATGGCCTGATCACGAACGCGAGCTTCACCGACTACCTCATCCCCACCACGCTCGACATGCCTGTGGTCGAAGCCGAGCTGGTCGAGGAGCCCGAGCCCGATGCGCCCTACGGTGCGAAGGGCGTGGGCGAGCCGCCGACGGTCGTCTCGACTGCCGCGGTCGTGTCGGCGCTACGAGCGGCGAGCGGGCGCGAGCTGGCCCGCGTGCCCGTCCGACCCGACGACCTCGTGGGTCTCTGACTCCCGTCGCACGACGATCGCGACCGCGACCAGGATCAGCAGCGCGCCGGCGACGATCCGCGCCGTGATCTGCTCGTCGAGCACGATCACCCCGAGCGCGATCGCGATCACCGGGTTCACGTACGCGTAGGTCGAGACCTGCGTGATCGGCGCGTTCGCCAGCAGCCAGGAATAGGCCGTATAGCCGATGATCGAGCCGAAGAAGATCAGGTACAGCAGGCCGCCGATCGAACGCGCGGACCAGCTCGAGGGGTCGAGCTGCGACGGGCTCGTCGTCGCGAGCCCGATCGCCGTCAGCACCAACCCGCCCGCGAGCATCTGGTAGCCGGTCGCGACGAGCGCGTCCTGCGGCACGGGAATTCGCGGCGAGATGAACGAGCCCAGCGACCAGAGGACGGCCGCCGCGACGGTGAGCAGCAGGTACCCGAGCGGCCCGGTGTCGTTGCCCGGCTGCACGAGCAGCACGATCCCGGCGAAGCCGACGACGAGACCGAGTGAGGCGACGAGGTCGGGACGCTCGTGGGCGGCCAGGCGCAGCAGCAGCACCCAGAGCGGCACCGAGCCGATGATCAGCGAGGTCAGGCCGATCGGCACGTGCTGCTCGGTGATGAAGAGCAGCGAGTTCGCCCCGGTCAAGAGCACGCCGACGACGGCGGCCGAGGCGAGCTCGGCGCGCCCGACCCGCAGCGAGTGGCTGCCGCGCCGCCACGCGAGGAACCCGAGCATCAGCAGCCCCGCGGTTCCGAAGCGGATCCCGGCCGTGAACGTGCCCGGCATCGTCTCGGAGGCGAGCTCGATCCCGAGGTAGGTCGACCCCCAGAGGATGTAGACCGTCCAGAGGGCGATCCAGACCTTCGCGCGCCTGCTCACCTGGATGAGAACGCCGGAGGCCGCGAAACGTTCCGGGCTAACGCTTGAGCGTGAGCGCTGCGCCGATCCCGAGCAGGACGATCCCGACGATCTTCCACCAGCCGACGCCCACGCGCTCGGCGCCGAGCAGGCCCCAGCGGTCGATCGCCACGCCCGCCGCAAACTGGCCGGCGAGCAGGATCGAGATGGTCGCGATCACGCCGATGCGCGAGCCCGCGACCGTGATCGCGAGCACGATGATCAGGCTCATCAGCGCGCCGCTCCAGAGCCAGACTGGCTGGCGCGCGGCGGCGGTGAGCTCGCCGAAGCCCTGGCGGGCGACGAGCAGCAGCGCGAGCGCGAGGAGGGCGGTCAGCGTGGTCGCCCAGGCGAGGGCCCCGAAGAGGCCGACCCGGTCGCCGAGCTTCGACATCACCGCCACCTGCACGGAGCCGGCGACGCCGGCGAGGATCGCGAAGAGGACGACGAGCACGTTCACCGCCGCGCGAGCATATCCCCGAGAACGGAGAGGGCCGGCACGCGCCGGCCCTCTCGCTGTGTGCTGGTTCTCCTCCTGCTACCCGGTCGTGACGTTCGTGCCGTTGACGGTCGGGTTCTGCCCGAACACCTGCACCTCGGCGACGTGCACCTCGGTCGCCCGGATGCTGGAGCTGCAGTCCGCGTTGTTGTTCGGGTCCTGGTCCTGGTCGCCGTTGTACGACGGCTGGCCGGTGCACTGGTTCCCTCTCACGACGACCTTGACGTGCGTCGCCGCGGCCTGTGGGTTGGTGTCGAAGTACCGCAGTGACAGGTCCGTCACGACCGGCCTCGGGTTGACCGACGGGAACGCGTCCGCCGCGGACGAGACGATCCGCGTCCAGCCGGCGTCGATCGAGCCGTCGCAGGTCGGATTCGCGGCGGTCTTGCCGGCCCGGCAGGCGTAGGCGTCGAAGGAGCGGAGCGCCGTGAAGCGGTTGTTGCCCGGCACGAGCTGCGCAGAGACGCCGAGGCGCTTGATCAGGTTGCCGTTCGGGTTGACGTCACCAAGCGCGATTACGAACCAGCGGCCGACGGCGCTCGTGCCGGTCTGGCCGTCGTTCGTCGCCTCGTCGTCGTCGAGGACGTTCGTGAGGTTCGTGTTCGTCCCGAGCGTGTCCCCGCTGACCGTTGCGGTCTGCGAGGACGAGGCGAAGTTCGGCGCGAAGTGGATCGTGAGGTCTCGAACCTCGCCGGGCTGCAGATTCCGGACGTTGAACCGCACCGCCCCGAAGCCCGGGGCCACCGCGATGAAGTTGTACGAGCTCCAACGCGGGTCTGCGGCGTTCGGCAAGAATTGGGCCGTGTTGTCCAGGTTGCCCGTCGCGGGCGTGCCGCCCGTTGTGGTGGACGCATCGGTGTCCGCGATCTGCGTCGACCGGGCCTGGTAGTCGCCCACGTAGATCTTTGCGTTGACGGGGACGAGCGTGTTCCCCTTGTTGTCGGCGAAGAAGTTCAGCGTGGCGTTGTTCGCGAGCGGCGACGAGAAGTCGGGCACCGGCTCCGTGTCGCCGTTGCTGACCGTGTTCTGGGACTGCCCGAAGCCCCGGAGCGCGAAGGCCTGCCAGATCAGGTCCTGGTTCGTTCCACCGAAGCGGGCCAGGTCGGCGGCGAGCATCGCGTCGCGGGCCTGGATCATCGTCGGGTTGCGGGGCATCATCACCATCGCGTCGTAGTAGAGCTGGATCCAACGCCGGTTACCCGGGCACGTGTTCGTGTTCTGCTGCCCGCGCACGCACGCGATGTCCTCTGCCTCCCCGCTGGAGGCGTAGCGCTGCAGAAACAGTTCGCGCAGGTCGATCTGGACGGCGACCCAGATCTCGCCGTCTGCGTGCACCTCGGGCCCGGTCAGGTCGAACCCGAAGTCCCCGTAGTTCAGCGGGTCCGTGTCCGGGTTCCGTCCCGGCTGCGGGAACTGACCACCCATCGGCCGGCCCGCGAGGAAGTCGCGGATGCCGGTGTACCCGTTGCCGGTCGCGTAGGCGCCTTCGGTGTAGCGGTCGGAGCCGGGCACCGGCGCGACGTGCAGCGCGTTCATGACCTCGAGCGCGTCGAAGTCGCCGAACGCCTCGCCCATCGCTCCGGCAGCGTTGCCCTGTCGGGCCCCGACGCCCTTGCCGATCATCCGGTTCTCGATCAGGTGCCCGTACTCGTGGCCGTAGACGCTGAAATCGTAGGCGCCGTCGACGCACGGGGCGTAGAAGGCGCCGGCCAGCGGCTGCCAGACGAACTGATTCGTGGTCGGATGGTTGCCATCCGCGCCCGTGTTCATGTTCGCGTTGTCACGGCTACCGGTGGCCGCGCCGGATTGCGCGTTTCCGATCAGGCCGTCGTTGCCGACCGGCGTCGCCACCGGGCCTCCTGGCGTCGGCGACGGGTCGACCGTTGCCACGCCGTTGTTGTATTGCTGCGCGTTCCAGTGGCCCTCGTCGAAGCCGAGGTAGTAGGAGAAGTCGTGCATCCGGTTGTGCCCGACGAACATGCTGGCCGTCGAGGCCTCGATGTCGTTGCCTAGGGGGTTGATCGCAGCGTTGACGTTGTTCGGGTTACAGCCCGAGACGAACCACGCGTTGGTCCAGGCGGGCTGGTAATCGCGGGTCGCGCTTGTCGCGCGCACGAGCGTCGCGTTGCCGTACGTGCCGTGGCTCCCGCTCCAGACCCGCGCGTCGTCGACGTTGTTGCCCCACGTGGTGTCGGCGATCCCCGTGAAGCCCGCCACGGTGGCCTGCACGTCCCACGGCTGCTTCGACGCGACGCCGCCCGCGTACGTGTTGGTCGCGGGGTCGTCGCCGACGACGATCGTGCAGCCGGCGGCCGGAGTCCAGCAGAACGTGTCGCGGGTGTCCGTGCTCGGGTAGTTCCACGGGTACGCGTTCAGCGGGTTGTACGGCGGCGCGATCTGGAAGCCCTTCCAGGTCGGGTTGTCCGCCAGGTTGAAGACGAGGCTCTGGCGAAAGAGCAGCGTGCCGGTCGACGCGTCGACGATCACGCGGTAGGAGTTCTGGTCGCCCTGGATGCTCTTGGTGACGATCGTGTCCCAGGCACGGAGCGCACCGCGATTCGGCGTGCCGAATGCGATCGGCTTGACCGTCTCGGCCCCGCTGACGCCGAGCGCCGAGATCGCAAGCCCGCCGTCGGCGGTCTTGCCGAGCACTGACGCGTCGGGGGCCGCGATGTGGATGCCGGCCGCGCGTGCGGCTCGCAGCCAGGCCGTGAGCGGCGAGAGCTTTTGCTTGCCGCTCAGCCCTGCGTCGGGCGTCAGCGAGGAGGATGCGTAGACGACCTTCCAGGCTCCGGCCTTCCCGCGCACGACAGCGACGGTCACCATGCCGTCGGCCGAGAGCTGGCGGCCGAACACCTGCCGGAACGTGACGGCGTGGAAGTACGGCGCTCCGCGCATGCCCTCTGACGTCATCAGGCGCAGGTGGCGGACGGAGCTCAGCCGGAAGGCCTGCTTGTGCACGGCCAGCCAGCGCGTCGCCGCCGTGGCGGCGCTCGGTGCCCTCAGCCCGGTGGCCAGGTAGCCACCCCGCTTGAAGACTTGCGCGGGCGTCCCCATCCTGCTCCACGAGACGTTGCCGTGCATGGCACGCGCGGCGACCAGCTGGCCCGCCGTTGGAGCGACTGCGCCCCTGGCGTCGAAATCGGCGAACTGGTCGGTCGTGCCGTCGTCGAGGTTGACGATCCCGAAGCTGCTCGGCGTGAGTGCCAGCGCGAGCAGGCCCAAGGCGGCGGGCAGCAGTAGCCTGATGGCCCTGCGGCGCGGCGCCTGGACGCGAATGCGTCTCATGCTCTCCCCTCCCTGAATTGGACTCCCCGTCTCCCTGCCATCAGTGCAGCGGACGCGGTCCGGCGGCTGACGGACGTTTCTACCACTCTCGTGGCGTCCATTACAAGCTCCAGGGCAAGCTAGGCTCAGCTGCCAGCGACGACAGGGAGGCGGGATGGTCAGGGCGTTTGTGCTCTACGAGAGCGAGCCGGATCCGGAGCGATACGAACAGCACGCGGAGCTCTGCCGGAAGGTGCCAGGCGGCACGTTCCGGCACGGGAAGGTCTTCGGCGCGCCGATGGGCGAGCCGCCATACGCCTATTACGCCGAGTGGGAGTTCGCCGACCGCGACGCGTTCAAGGACGCCGCCCGCAGTGAGGAGTTCATGGCGACCGGCAAGGACGCGATGGAGATGGGCGGCCGCTTCCACGTCCTCTTCGCGGACGTCCAGTGAGCGAGCGACAGCCTTCCGCGCCGCGGCCGCTCGACCCCGAGAAGCTCGGCTTCGAGCGGATCGTCTACGAGAAGACACCGCCGCGGGCGACGATCACGCTCAACCGGCCGGAGATCCTGAACGCGTTCGACTACCAGATGCTGCGCGAGATCGCGCGCGCGTGTGAGGACGCTTCGTACGACGACGAGATCCGCGTCGTGATCGTGACCGGAGCGGGCCGGGCGTTCTGCGTCGGCGCCAACCTGAAGGAGTGGGCGGAGCACTACGTCGGCAAGCCGAACGAGTACTGGAAATGGTTCGGGGCCTTCAAGGACATGCACGACCGGCTGCGGGAGATTGGCAAGCCGACGCTGGCGCGGATCAACGGGATCGCGGTCGGCGGCGGCAACGAGCTGCAGATGGCGTGCGACCTGGCGGTGATGGTGGACGACGCGTTTATCCGGCACGTCGGCCCGGAGCACGGCTCGGTCCCGGCGGGCGGCGCGACGCAGTGGCTGACGATCATGGTCGGCGACCGCCGCGCCCGCGAGATCGTCCTGATGTGCGAGGAGCTGCCGGCGAAGAAGGCCGAGGAGTGGGGGCTTGTGAACTGGGCCGTTCCAGCGGCCGAGCTCGATGCCAAGGTCGACGCGGTGGTCGAGAGCCTCGTGCGCAAGCTGCCGCAGACGACGCGCTACGCCAAGCAGCACCTGAACTTCTGGCGCGACCTGGCCTGGCACGAGACGATCAACCACGCCCGCGACTGGCTCGCGCTCTCGATGGCGACCGACGAGCCGAAGGCCGCGATCGAACGGTTCCTCGACAAGAAATGACAACCCCGGTGACAGTCACAGTGACAGTCACAGTGACTGTCACCGTTGGAGCGGCGAGACGTGGCTGAGCTGGTTTTGGTCGAGCGCGACGAGGCGGTCGGGGTCGTGCTGCTCAACCGGCCCGACGCGCTCAACGCCCTCTCCGACGCGCTGATGGACGAGCTCGTGTCGACGCTCCTCGAGCTCGACCGGGACGCGTCCCTCCGGGCGATCGTGCTCGGCGGGAACGAGCGGGCCTTCGCGGCCGGTGCCGACATCGGCGAGCTGGCCCGGTCTACGGCGATCGACCTCTACTACCAGCGGCGCGTCGAGCGCTGGGACGCGATCCGCGGTCTCTGGACGCCCCTCGTCGCCGCGGTCTCGGGCTTCTGCCTCGGCGGCGGCTGTGAGCTCGCCATGAGCTGCGACCTGATCGTCGCGTCCGAGACCGCGGAGTTCGGCCAGCCCGAGACCGGCCTCGGGATCATCCCCGGCGCCGGCGGGACGCAGCGCCTGACCCGGGCGGTCGGCAAGGCGCTCGCGATGGACATGATCCTCAGCGGCCGCCGGCTCTCCGCCCGCGAGGCCCTGCAGGCCGGGCTCGTCTCACGTGTCGTCGCCCGCGAGGCGTGGCTCGAGGAGGCCAAGCGCGTCGCTCGCGAGATCGCCGAGAAGGGCCCGGTGGCGACGCGCCTCGCGAAGGAGTCCGTCGACCGCGCGTACGAGACGACCCTGTCGGCCGGCGTCGAGGCCGAGCGGCGCGCGCTCTACCTGGCGTTCGCGAGCGAGGACGCCCGGGAGGGTCTGCAGGCGTTCACCGAGAAGCGCAAGCCCGAGTTCAAAGGGAAGTGACTCAGCGCAACTGCGGGTCGATCCCATGGCCGCGGTTGCCGATGTCGCGGTAGAGCGCCTCCACGTTGTTCCCGTCGGGATCGAGCAGGAACGCCGCGTAGTAGCCGGGCCCGTAGTCGCGATAGCCGGGCTCGCCGTTGGAGCGGAAGCCGGCTTCGATCCCGGCGCGGTGGAAGGCGTCGACTTCCTCTTTCGCGCGTGTAAAGAAGCAGAGGTGGGCATTCTGCGTCGCCGGGGTGCGGTCCACCACGCCCAGGTTCGCGAAGCTCGTGACGCCGTCTTCCTCGTCCGCCCGCGGTACCCCGAGCGGCGCGAGCACCGTCTCGTAGAAGCGAATGCTCTCGGCGTAGTTGCTGGCGGAGACCTCGACGTGGTCGAAGAACCGCAGCGACCAGTCCCACTCGGCCACTAGACGAGCTCCGCCGGCACGAGCGAGAGCTCGAGCTCCCGGCCCTGGCGCACGACCTTCAGCGAAACGGCCGCGCCGATCTTCTCGACGACCATCAGGCGCTGCAGGTCGGCGACGTCCG
>JBIOZO010000006.1:0-4671 GCA_044871215.1 Gaiellaceae bacterium
TGGACGGCGTCTCCCAGACCGGCCCGGCGCCGATGTAGCTCGCGCCCTGCCCTTCGCCCGCACGCGCCTCCTCGACGCCGGCGGCCGACCTCCCGAGCAGCAGCCCGGCCGCGACCGCCCGCTCCGCTCCTGCGTCCTGCCGCCCGAGATGCACGCCGTCGGCACCCAGGCGAACCGCTGCCGCGACGTCGTCGTTGACCACGAACGTCGCGGCCAGCTCGCCGAAGCCGGCGCCCGCTTCGACGAGTTCCTCCGTGGTCGCTTCCTTGCGGCGCAGCTGGACGACGGTGGCGCCCGCCTCGACGGCAGCTCGGGCGGTGCCGAGGTCCTCGACGATCCCGTGCAGCTTCACGAGAGCTTCGCGCGGGAGTCCAGCTTCTTCGGGTCGAGGCCGTGCAGGGCGTCGTAGAGCGCGACGTGGAACGAGCCGGGGCCTTTCGCCTTCTTGGCGGCGTCCTCGCCCGCGACGCCGAAGGCGACGAGCGCCTCGGTCGCGGCCGCAAGCGGATCGTCGGCGCGCACGCCCAGGAAGCAGCCCGTGATCGCGGTCGACATGCAGCCGGTGCCTGTGACCGTCCCGAGCAGCTCGTGCCCGTTCTCGACCGCGCACACGGTCTGGCCGTCCGAGACGTGGTCGACCGCGCCCGTCACGGCGACCACGGCACCGAGCGAGCGTGCCGCCTCGCGCGCGAGCTCAGGCCCGCCGGCCTCGCCGACGGCCTCGACACCGCGGATCTGCGCCTCCTTGCCCGCGAGCGTGGCGATCTCGGCCGAGTTGCCGCGCACGACCGCGACCCGCAGCTCCTCGAACAGCCGCTGCGAGGTCTCCGTGCGATACCGGGTCGCGCCGGCGCCGACGGGATCGAGCACGATCGGCACGTTGACGCGGTTCGCCGCCCTGCCGGCAAGCAGCATCGCCTCGACCCACTCGTCGGAGAGCGTGCCGATGTTGAGCACGAGCGCCGACGCGGCCGAGGCCATCTCCTCGACCTCCTGCGGCGCATGAGCCATCACCGGCAAGGCGCCGAGCGCGAGGGTTGCGTTCGCCGTCTCGTTCATGACGACGAAGTTCGTGATCTGGTGGACGAGCGGTTTGCGCTCGCGAATCAGGGCGAGGTCTGCCCCGGCGTTCACGCGGCACCCCGCAGTCCGAAGACGTCGACCGGGCCGTCGCCGGCACCGATCTCGGCCAGCCCTTGCGCGACCGCGCGCGACGCCGTCTCCGACGCGCCGCGGGCCGCGTCCTCGAGCGACAGGCCGCGGGCGAGCAGCGCGGCGAGCATCGCCGAGTGCGTGCAGCCGGCCCCGTGGGTCGCGCCCGACTGGTGTCTCCCGACCGGGATCTCGACGTGCCGATCGCCGTCGAACAGGTGGTCGACCGGCTCGCCGTGCCCACCCGTGACGATCGCGGCGGCCGCGCCCAGCTCGACCAGCCGCTCCGCGAGCTCCCCCTTCGTGCCGGAGCCCGCGAGCGCCTCGGCCTCGGCGAGGTTCGGCGTCACGACGGTCGCGAGCGGGAAGAGCCGCGCGACGAGCGTCTGCACCGCGTCCGCCTCGAGTAGCCGCGCGCCCGAGCTCGCGACCATCACGGGGTCGACCACGAGCGGCACCCGCTGCTCGGCGAGCACGTCCGCGACGGTCTCGATCACGGGCGCCGAGAAGAGCATCCCGGTCTTGGCCGCTTCCACGCCGATGTCGGAGAAGATCGCCTCCAGCTGCGAGCGGACGAACGCGGGCGGCACCTCGTGGACGGCGCTGACGCCGGTCGTGTTCTGCGCGGTGAGCGCCACGATCGCGCTCGTGCCGAAGCAGCCGGCGGCGGCGAAGGCCTTCAGGTCGGCCTGGATACCCGCGCCTCCACCGGAGTCCGAGCCCGCGATCGTCAGACATCTAGAAACCACTGCACTCCCTTCGCCGGTGCGAACCGGATCAGGTTCGACGGGTGTGATCTCAGCCCCGGCAGGGCACCCCGGTGCGCTGAGGCTAGCATCGTCGCGATGCCCGAAGCGCGCTACGACGCGGTCGCCGAGTGGTACGACGCGGAGTTCGCGACGAGCGAGCTCGGCGCCTCCGCCACGCGGATCGTGCAACGGCTGCTCGGCGGCGGTCCGGGCCGGCTGCTCGACGTGGGCTGTGGCGGCGGGGCCAATGCGGTCGCTCTGGCCGAGCAGGGTTGGGAGGTGACGGGCGTCGACGTCTCGACCGCGCAGTTGCAGCTCGCGCGCGGCCGCGGCGTCTCGGTCGTCGAGGCCGACGCTGCAGCGCTGCCGTTCGAGGACGCGAGCTTCGACGCGGCCGTCTCGGTCTTCACGCACACCGACGTCGAGGACTTCGCCGCCGTCGTGGCCGAGGTGTCCCGCGTGCTGCGGCCGGGAGGCCTCTTCGTCTACCTCGGCGTCCATCCGTGCTTCGTCGGGCCGCACGCCTTCGTCCATGACCTCGAGGTGCCGGAGCTGCACCCGGGCTACCGCGACACCTCCTTCCGCACCGAGGCGCCCGGCGTCTGGAGCGAGGGCTTGCGTGCAAAGGTCGGCGCGAGCCACCTGCCGCTGGGGCTCTTCCTGCAGGCGTTCCTCGACGCCGGCTTCGTGTTCGAGCGGTTCGAGGAGCCCGAGGGCCGCGACTACCCGCACGTCGTCGCGCTCCGAGCGCGCCGTTGAGCGTCCCGGCCGAGCTGCAGAGCGGGCTGCTCCAGGGCGAGGAGCTCGCCCACCTCGAGGTCGTGCCGGCACGAGACGCCGTCCTCGCGCCCATTCCGGACGGGCTGCACCCGAAGGTGCGCGAGGCGCTCGAGGCCCAGGGCGTGGAGAAGCTCTACGCACACCAGGCCGAGGCGTGGGCGGCGGCCGCGCGCGGCGAGCACTTCGTCGTCACGACCGGCACCGCCTCGGGAAAGACGCTCGCGTTCAACTTGCCGGTGCTCGACGCCCTCGCGCGGGAGCCGAAACGGCGGGCGCTCTACCTCTACCCGACCAAGGCGCTCGCGCAAGACCAGCTGCGCGGCCTACGGCCTCTGGGATCCACGCTGAAGAACCTCAAGGTTGCCGTCTACGACGGCGACACCCCGGCCGACCGCCGCTGGCAGGTGCGCAAGTGGGCGAACCTGATCTTGTCCAACCCGGACATGCTCCACGTGGGCGTGCTCCCGCACCACGACCGCTGGGGCGACGTGCTCTCGAACCTCGCCTACGTGATCGTCGACGAGGCGCACGTCTACCGTGGCGTCTTCGGCTCGCACGTCGCGAACGTCCTCCGGCGGCTGCGCCGCCTCGCGCGGGTCTACGGCGCCGAGCCGCAGTTCCTGCTGGCCTCTGCGACGATCGCCAACCCCGGCGAGCTGGGTGCCCGCCTGCTGGGGGTCGAGACGACGGTGATCGGCGACGACGCGGCGCCGCGAGCCGAGCGCACGGTCGCACTCTGGAACCCGCCGCTCACCGACGAGGAGCTCGGCCTGCGCGCCTCGGCGCTCGGCGAGGCCTCGAGGCTGCTGGCCGACCTGGTCGAGCGCGGGCTGCGAACGCTCTGCTTCGCCAAGAGCCGCCGCGCCGCCGAGCTGATCCACCGCTTCACCGCCGACCGCCTCGGCGACGACTCGCGGCTCTCGCCCTATCGCGCCGGCTACACGCCTCAGCAGAGGCGAGAGATCGAGCGGCGCCTGCTCGAGGGCGAGCTGCTCGGCGTCAGCGCCACGAACGCGCTCGAGCTCGGGATCGACGTCGGGCTGCTCGACTGCGTGATCTCCGTCGGCTTCCCCGGAACGGTTGCCTCGCTGCGTCAGCAGTGGGGCCGCGCGGGCCGGCGCGGCCATGGGCTGGCGGTGCTCGTCGCGAGCGAGGACGCGCTCGATCAGTACTTCATGCGCGAGCCGCGGGCGCTGCTCGGGCGGCGCGTCGAGGCGGCAATCCTCGACCACGAGAACCCGCGCGTCCTCGACGGCCATGTCCGGGCCGCGGCGTTCGAGGCGCCGCTCGACGACCGCGACCGCGAGGTGCTCGGCGACGCCGCGCTCGAGCGGGCGGCGGTCCTGGCGGAGCTGCGGCAGACCAAGGCGGGCTACGTCTGGGCCGGGCGCGACTACCCGGCCGCGCGGGTGTCACTGCGCTCGACCGGCCCCGACGCGTTCACGATCGTCGACGGATCGAGCGGCGCTGTGCTCGGGATCGCCGAGCGCGAGCGCGCGTTCACGACCGTGCACGAGGGCGCGATCTACCTCCATCTCGGCGAGAGCTACCGCGTCCGCGCGCTCGACCTCGAGACGCGCACCGCCCTCGTCGAGCCGTTCAGCGGCGACTACTACACGCAGGCCAAGACCGAGACGACCACCGCGATCGTCGAGCCGCGCCGCGCCGACCGCCGGCTCGGCCTCGACCTCTCGTTCGGCAGCGTGGTCGTCACCGACCAGGTGGTCGGCTACCAGAAGAAGTCGATCCAGACGCAGGAGAGCCTCGAGCTCGTACCGCTCGACCTCCCGCAAACCGAGTTCGAGACCGAGGCCGTCTGGTTCGTCCCCGAGCCGTGGATGCTCGAAGGGCTTGAGCAGATGCCGAGGCTGCTTGGCTCGCTGCATGCCGCCGAGCACTCGCTGATCGCGCTGCTGCCGCTCTGGGCGATGTGCGACCGCTGGGACATCGGCGGCCTCTCGACCAACCTCCACTTCCAGACCGGCCGGCC
>JBIOZO010000007.1:0-11530 GCA_044871215.1 Gaiellaceae bacterium
TTCGTCGGCGTGGTCGAGGAGATCGGGCTGACCTACACGTTCATCCGCATCGACGACAACGACCGGCTCGTCGTGCCGAACGAGAAGATCGCCTCGGATACCATCCGCAACTCCTCGATTCGCTCCAGAAAGAAGCTCGCGCACGTGACCGTCCAGGTTCCTCTCGACACCGACCTCGAAGCCGCCGGCGCGCTGCTGCGCGAGGCCGCGGGGGACGAGCGGGCCGAGGTGTCGATTCTCGATCTCGCCGACAAGGCGAGCCTCCAGGTGAGCGTCTGGGCACCGGACGAGCCGAGCGCGATGCGTCTCGAGAGCGAGCTCCGCCTGAAAGCCCACCAGCGGCTGCGCAAGGCCGGGGTCTTCGCGTGACTCCCCCGCCTCCCCCGCCACGGGGTCGAGGCCGCCGCGCCGACGACGAGCTCGAGTACCTGCTGCGCCGCAGGCGGCGCCGGCGCGACCGCTCCAAGGGCAAGCGCAAGCGCCGCACGGCGGTGCTCTTCGCCGCCTTCCTGATCATCGTTCTCGCCGTGATCGCCTCGGGAGTCGGCGCGGTCGCGAGGTTCCGCTCCGACTGCGACCTGAAGGAGCTCAAGGCGGTTCAGATCGGCGAGAATTCGTTCGTCTACGCGGCCAACGGCTCACTGCTCGGCGCGATCCCGGCCGAGCGCAACCGCACGCCAGTCGCGCTGTGGCGGGTCAGCCCGTGGATGAGCAAGGCGACGATCGCGATCGAGGACCACCGCTTCTACGAGCACGGCGGGGTCGACTACGAGGGCATCGCGCGCGCGGCGATCAAGGACCTGAGCGCCGGGCACGTCGTGCAGGGCGGCTCGACGATCACGCAGCAGCTTGTTCGCAACCTCTACATCTCGAAGGAGCGCACCCTGAAGCGGAAGTTGAAGGAGGCTTGCCTCGCGATCCGGCTCTCGCGCGCGCGATCGAAGGACTGGATCCTCGGCCAGTACATGAACCAGGTCTACTACGGCAACCATGCCTACGGGATCGAGGCGGCCGCGGAGACGTACTTCTCGAAGGACGCCCGCGACCTGACCCTCGTCGAGTCCGCGCTGCTCGCGGGCCTGCCACAGGCGCCCTCCGTCTACGACCCGATCCACCGGCCCGGCGCGGCGAGGGACCGCCGCGACCAGGTGCTCCGCGCGATGCGGACCTACGGTGACATCAGCGAGGCGCGCTACCTCCACGCGGTCGCGCAGAAGAACCTGAAGCTGAAGCCGGGCAAGCTCTACACCCGCATCCGGGAGCCGTACTTCTTCAGCTACGTCCGCGACCAGCTGATCGACGAGTACGGGGCGAACACCGTCCGCTCAGGCGGCCTGCGCGTCTACACGACGATCAACCCGCGGCTCCAGGTGGCCGCCCGCAAGGCGATCACCGACACGCTCTACCTCCGCGATGATCCCGCGGCCGCCGTCGTCTCGATCAACCCGGCTACCGGCGCGATCCGAGCGATGACCGCGGTCACGCCCGGCAAGAAGGGCAACCAGTTCAACCTCGTCGCCCAGGCCCGGCGGCAGCCCGGCTCGACGTTCAAGACCTTCGTCCTCGCGGCCGCCGTCAACGAAGGCATGAATCCCGACTCGACGTACTACACCTCGGCGCCGTTCCACTACCAGCCCGATCCGTACACGCCGGCCTGGGACGTGCAGACCTACGACCACTCGTACTCGGGCTCGATCTCGGTGCACAGCGCGACGCTCGCCTCCGACAACACGGTCTACGCGCAGCTGACGCTGGACGTCGGCCCCGACAAGGTGGCCGAGATGGCCCACAGGCTCGGGATCCGTTCGCACCTGGACGTCGTGCCGGCGATGGGCCTCGGCGCCGACGCGATCTCGCCGCTCGAGGAGGCGTCGGCGTACGCCACGCTCGCGGCGGGCGGGGTCTACTCGAAGCCCATGGCGATCCGCAAGGTCGTGCTCGCAAACGGTAAGGAGGACACTGACGCCGGCTGGGGCAAGCCGCAGCGCAACCGGGTGATCAGCGACGGCGTCGCCTACGAGGTGACGAAGATTCTCGAGGACAACGTGCTCGGCGGCACCGGCGTCGGCGCCTACTTCGGGCGCCCGGCCGCGGGAAAGACCGGCACGACGGACAACCATGCGGACGCCTGGTTCTCGGGGTACGTGCCGCAGCTCGAGACGACCGTCTGGGTCGGCTATCCGCAGGGCGAGATCCCGATGCTGAACGTGCACGGGATCTCGGTGGCCGGTGGCACCTTCCCGGCGACGATCTGGAAGCTGTTCATGGAGACGGCAATGAACAACGCGCCCGCGCTCAGCTGGGCATCGCCGCGCGACCCGGTCGTCTGGCGGCCGTTCGACCAGGGGCAGTACGGCTCGAGCCTTCGGCCGAGCACGAACTACTACTACTCGCCGCCTTCGACCCCGACGCGGAGCACCACCACCGGCGGCCCGCCGCCTCCGCCTCCGCCGCCTCCGCCGCCCTCGGCGCCGACGCGTACGGTGATCACGACGCCGCCCCCGCCCCCGCCGCCGGTCGAGCCTCCACCCCCGCCGCCGGTCGAGCCGCCCCCGCCACCGCCCCCACCGCCGCCGTAGCGTGCGCTCGGCGCTCCGCGCCGCGCTTGTCGCGACCCCGGTCTACCTCGCCGCGTGCGCCGTCCCCGACGGCGGCCTCGCGAGAGCCGCGCGCTTCCGCGACGTCCACGTCTATCAGGGGTACGCGGAGCGGTTCCTGCACGGCGCCCTCCCCTATCGCGACGTCTTCGTCGAGTACCCGCCGGGAGCGTTCGCGGTCTTCTTGCCGCCGACCGCCTTCGGCGCGGGCCACTACAACGCAGCGTTCAAGACGCTGATGGCCCTTTGCGGCGTGGCGACGATCTTCCTCGTCGCGCTGGTCCTCGCCGAGGTCGGCGTTTCGCAGACGCGGGTCCGGGTCGGCGTGGCGCTCCTGGCGCTCTCGCCGGTGGCGCTCGGGCCGATCTCGCTGAACACGTATGACGCCTGGCCAGCGCTCTTGACGGTGTTCGCCCTCTGGCTGCTGCTCCGCGGCTGGGACCTACCGGCTTTCGCCGTGCTCGGGCTCGCGATCAGCGCGAAGGTCTACCCGCTCGTGCTCGTGCCCCTGGCGGCGTGGTACGTCTGGCGACGCTCCGGGTCGCGGCGCACGGCGCTCGCGGTCGGCGTGCTCGTGCTGGTCGCTGCCGCGGTGATCGCGCCGTTCGCGGCCTACGCCCCGCACGGCGTGTACGAGAGCTTCCACTCGCAGGCCACGCGAGGCCTCCAGATCGAGAGCCTGGGCGCGTCAGTGCTGCTCGTGCTCGACCGCCTCGGCGTCTACCACGCTCGAGTCGTCGAGACGACCGGAGTTGCCGGCCGCAACCTGGCCGGCGGAACGGCCGATGCCGTCGCGGCTGTGCTGCTCGTGCTCGAGGCCCTCGCAGTCGTCACGGTCTGGGTCCTCTACGCCCGTCTAGGCGAGCTGCGCTCCCGGCTACCGCTCGCCTTCGCCGCCGCGGTCGCCGGCTTTCTCGCCTTCACAAAGGTCTTCTCGCCGCAGTACCTCGTCTGGCTGCTGCCGCTGGTGGTCGCGGGCGGTAGCGCCGTCGCGCTCGCGCTGGCCGCCGTTGCCGTGGTGCTCGCGCAGGTCTGGTTCTTTCACTACGGCGCGCTGTTCCGGCTCGAGTGGCCGGTGTGGCTGCTGCTCGTGCGCGACCTGACGATGGTCGCGCTCTACCTCGTGCTGGCAGCCGAACTCGCGCGGTGGAAGATCAGGATCCCGTCGCGCTCGAAGACGAGCCGCCACTCGGGGTTGCGGCGCAGCCAGGAAAGCTGGACTGCCGTCGGCAAGGGCGCGAGCCGGTCGGCGTAGCCCGGCGCCGTCTCGTCGGCGGCCACCCACTGCGCGTCCTGGAGGTACGGGAAGCTGAGGATGCGGCGCCGCGCCGAGAGGTGGGCGCCGAGCGAGTTGCTCGCGCTGACGACCGCGTTGCCGGGAATCAGGCGCAGTGCCCGCGCGGCGATTCGGTCGTGCTCGGTCACCTTCGCGGCCAGTGCCTGCTGCTGCTCGCCGCCGGGGAAGAACCGCCAGAGCGGCACCGGCCCGAGCAGGTAGTTGGAGACCACGCACAGCACCAGCACGATGCTCGCGACGGGGACGCGTGGATCGACCCGCTTGGCGCCGAAGACCGCCGCCGCCAGCAGCACCGGGATCAGCCCCGCCGTGTAGTGGAAGCGGATCGAGGTCTGCGTGGTCGCCGCCGAGAGCAGGTTCACGGCGAGCTCCGGCAGCGCGGCCAGCAGCATCAGCGGCGCCAGCACGACGAGTCCGCCGAGTGGCAGCACGAGCCGCCCGACGTAGCCGAGACCTCGCCCGGTGAAGGCGGTCGTGACGATCTGCCAGGGATCGGTCAGGGCCGTGTGCACGATCCCGCCCGGTGTGCTGCCGACCTGGCTGTAGCGCGTGAAGAAGCTCGAGGTACCGGCGCGGTTGAAGTGCGGGATCACGACCTCGATCGCGATCAGCGCGACGGCTACGCCTGTGGCAGCGATCGCAGCCCCGGTCAGCCGTCGGCCGTGGGCGAGCGCATACCAGACGCCGAGCCCGGCGACGACGAGCGCGATCTCTTCCTTGGTCGTCGCGGCGACCACGGAGCAGAGCGCGAACGGGAGTAGGCGCCCCTCGTCGAGGAACCAGATCGCGAAGAGCAGCAGCGGGCAGGCCAGCGCGACCGGATGGAACTCGTTCAGCGTCAGCCACTGCGTCGGCGGGTAGGCGAGGTAGGCCAGCGCGAAGCCGATCGCCGCGCGCTCGCCGAGATGCTTGCGCGCGAGCCAGTAGACCGGCAGCGCCCCGATCGCTATCGCGATCGCCTGCGCGACGAGGAGCACGTCCGGGCTCGGCCAGACGAGCCAGAGCGGGGCGAACGCTGCCAGGATCGGGTCGAAGTGCGCGCCGAGCCGCGAGACCTGGTCACCCCGCAGGCCGGTGATCTGCAGCGGGTGTCCGTGTGCCGTCGACGAGACCGACTGCACCATGTTCCCGAGGTCGAAGCGCCCCGTCGAGAAGGCGCGGTGCCGGAGGACCGAGAGTGCCGAGAAGCCCGCCGCGTAGGCGGCGATCGCGGTCCACAGGAGCGCGCGCGGGCGGGTCACGTGCGCGCCACGGCCCTTTCGACCAGCTCCCGCCAGCGGCGGCCGAGCACTTCCTCGCTCGCGCCTGCCTCGTATGCAGCCCGGCCTCCCGACGACAGCCGCTTGGCCAGCTCGGGGTTGGCCGCCAGTCTCCGCAGAGCGTCGGCGAGCGCATCGGGGTCGCCCGGTGGGACGAGGAGCGCGCTCTGGCCGTCGGCGAGCAGCTCGCGCGCGGCGGGCGTGTCGGCGGTGACGAGCGGCGTGCCGCAGGCCAGCGCCTGGAACGCCTTGTTCGGGATCACCCGCCGTGCCTTCGCCGAGGTGCCGAAGATCCCGAGAGCGCAGCCGGCCCGGTGCAGCTCGCCGGCGAGCTGCTCGTACTCGACCCAGCGCACCCAGTCGACGTTGTCGGGCCGCTGGTCGACGAGGGCTTCGAGTTGCCCGCTGCCGATAAGGCGGTAGCGCAGTTCGGGCGTCGCCCTCGCGGCTGCCAGCGCGGTCTCCAGACCGTGCAGCGGAATCAGCTTGCCGATGAACAGCACGGTGAACGGCTCCACAGGCGCCCAGCCGGGGCCGAAGACCCGTTCCTCCGCGCCGACGAAGGCGACCTCGACCCGCTCGCTCGCGAGACCGCCCAGCTCGGCGAGGTGGTCTGCGTCAGCGCGGGTGTCCGCCACGACGAGGTCGGCGCTGCGCAACGCGTGCCGGTCGACGCGCTCCAGCGCGCGTGCCGCGAGGGAGCCGTCGCGAAACCGTCCCCGGTCGGCGACGAACGTGTCCGCGAGCGACACGAGGGGGTTGAAGATCACCGGTCGCCCGCGCGCGGCTCGCTTTGCGGCCGGCAGGTCGAAGTGCCCGGGGTAGCCGACGATCAGGGCGTCGAACTCGTGATCCGGCCGGCGCAGTAGCTGGAGCTCGGCGCGTGCGAGCCGGAACGCGGCGCCCGCACCGGCGCGCCAGTTCTCGCGGCCGCCGTCCCAGACCCCGACGTGGTGTTCGCGGACATCGACGCCCGCGCCCCGCAGGCACGTGATCACCTGAGCGTTGCGCGGGTAGTCCCGCTCGTAGGTCCCGAAGTAGAGGACGCGCATGCGCGGGCAGGCGCTAGGAGAGCACTTCTTCGACGTCGCGCTCAGTGCGCTCGCGTGTGCCCGCCCGCTCCTCGTGCTGGCTCGTGATCAGCTCGCTGATCAGCCCGAGCGAGAAGAACTGCAGACCGACTACCACCATCAGCACGCCGAGGATCAGCAGCGGGCGCTGGCCGATCGCGTTGCCCATCAGCTTGTCGATCGTCAGGTAGAGCAGGATCCCGAACCCGATCGCGCCGAGCGCGAGGCCGAGCCCGCCGAAGAGGTGAAGCGGTCGGTACCGGTAGCGCCCGATGAACGAGACGGTCAGCAGGTCGAGGAACCCGCGCACGTAGCGCTCGACGCCGTAGCGCGAGCGGCCGTGCTCGCGGGGGCGATGGTTGACGGGCAGCTCGGCGACGCGATGGCCGCGGTAGTGCGCAAGAACCGGGATGAAGCGGTGCAGCTCGCCGTACAGGCGCAGCCCCTGGACGACCTCGGCTCGGTACGCCTTCAGGCCGCAGTTGAGGTCGTGCAGTCGCAGCCCGGAGACGCGGCCGGTCACCCAGTTGAAGATCTTCGAGGGCACGCGTCGGGTGATCGGGTCGCGCCGCTGCGCCTTCCAGCCGCTCACGAGGTCGAAGCCCTCGTCGAGCTTTGCCAGTAGGCGCGGGATCTCGGCTGGATCGTCCTGGAGGTCGGCGTCGATCGTGACCACTACGTCGCCCTCGGCGTGCGCGAAGCCGGCCGCGAGCGCCGCCGCCTTGCCGAAGTTCTTCCGCAGCCGGATTACTCGGATGTTGTCCTTGTCGTTGTGCAGCCGCGTGAGGGCCGCGAAGGAGCCGTCCGTCGAGCCGTCGTCGACGAAGACCGCCTCCCAGGGCTGGCCAAGCGGCTGGAGCGCGGACTCCAGCTCGTCGTAGAGGAGCGCCACCGTCCGCTCCTCGTCGTGAACGGGGACGACGACCGAGATCACGGCGGCTGAGCCTATCCGCCGCGCGTACGGTATGCGGCGGTCGTGGCCGAGCTGTTGACGATGGAGCAGGCGCAGCGCCTCGTTCTCGAGCGCGTCCGGCTCCTGCCTGCGGAGCGCGTCTCGCTCGAGGAGGCCGGCGGGCGCGTGCTCGCCGAGGCGGCCTCGTCGGTGGTCGACCTCCCGCCGTTTCCGAGCAGCGCGATGGACGGGTTCGCGCTCCGGGCGGCCGATACGCCGGGAGCGCTGCCGGTGGTCTTCCGGGTGGCGGCCGGCCGGCCGTCGCCACGGCCGCTGGCGGCCGGGGAGGCGATGGGGATCGCGACCGGCGGCGTCGTCCCCGACGGGGCCGATGCTGTCATCCCACTCGAGTACGTTGTCGAGAGTGACAACACGATCGAGATCAAGGACGCCGTCGAGCCTGGCGACAACGTGCGTCCGCGCGGGGGCGATCTGGGTGCCGGCGAGGCGGTCGTCCCGGCGGGAACGGTGCTCGGTGCCTCGCAGCTCGGGGCGCTCGCCGCCGCGGGCGTGGCCGAGGTTCTCTGCGGAGCGGTGCCGCGCGCCGCCGTGCTCGCCACGGGAACCGAGCTTCGCCGTCCGGGCGAGCCGCTCGAGCCGGGCGAGGTCTACGAGGCCAACGGGCTCATCCTCAAGACGCAGCTCAGGTCTGCGGGCGCTTCCGTCGAGCGCCTGGCGGCCGTCGCCGACGACGAGGATGCCCACCGCGAGGCGATCGCGCGCGGGCTCGAGCACGACCTGCTCGTGACCTCCGGCGGCGTCTCGGTCGGCCCGCATGACCTCGTGCGCGCGACGGAGGCGGCGCTCGGCGTCGAGGAGGTCTTCTGGCGCGTCGCGGTGAAGCCGGGCAAGCCGGTCTCGTTCGGCGTGCGCGACGAGACGCTTGTCTTCGGCCTGCCCGGCAACCCGGTCTCCTCCCTCGTGGCCTTCGAGCTCTTCGTCCGGCCTGCGGTTCTGGCGCTCCAGGGCCACTCGGACCCGCTTCCTCGGTTCGAGCCCGGGCGGCTCGCGGCTGCCGTGAAGCTGAGCCCGGCGCGGGATCAGCTCGTGCGGGCGCGTAGGCGTGACGCTCAGGACGGCGCGACCGAGCTCGAGCCGCTGCGGGGTCAGGAGTCGCACATGATCGCTTCTGCTGCCGGAGCGGACGCCCTCGTCCTGCTCCCGCGTGGCGAAGGGCGGCTCGAAGCCGGCGCTCCGGTGCGCTACCTCAGGCTCGCCTGAGGGGGCGCTCAGCCCTGCGCCGAGGCGAGCGGCGCCGCGGTGAGCGTGCGCGCGGGCGGGGTGATGGGCGCCGCGCCGCGCGGGTCGATCTGCATCAGCCGGGCGTAGACGATGTAGCGGTGCGAGGCGAAGAAGCGCGGGTGGCAGGCCTGCAGCTCGACGACTTCGCGACCGTGCGACTTCAGCACGGCGAGATCCCTCGCGGCGACGATCTTGTGTGTGAAGACGCGGTACCGAAACGTGCCGTACGGAACCTCGAGGCTGATCTGGTCACCGGCCTTGATCCGCTCGATGTGTGCGAACGGCGCGAGGTAGGTCGTGCGATGCCCCGCGATGTAGGTCAGCTGGCCCTCGCCGGGCATGTACGTGCGCCGGTCGAGGCCTGGGCCCTTGATCAGCGAGTCGTGGTCCGTGCCGTCGACGACGACCATGTTCAGGCCGAGCCGGGGCACGCGGAGGCGCCCGACCGCCTGACCCCGCTCCGTCGCGAGCCGGTAGCGGCGCGCTTGCGCGCGGATCTGCGCGGCGGTGACGACCCGGACGGCGGCGGCCTTGGCCTTCGGCTCGGGCAATCGGAACGCCTTGGCGCGCTCGGTGTAGCTCTGGCTCAGCTGATGCTGCTTCCAGGTCGTGTAGAGAGCGGTGAACGGGTCCTGCCAGCGCCACACGACCACCACCCAGACGAGCACGGCCACGCCCGCTGCCAGGAGCAGCGTCCCGGTGATCCTCGTGACCCGCTGGCGGTTCATCCCTCGAGTGCCTTCTGTTCTCCGGCGGAGGGTTTTCTCCGCGCAGCTCTCACTGTAAGCACGGATCGGCGGACCGCCTCCCGTAGCGGCCCGCGGGGCGGCCGCTCGCGGGCACTCGGGTACGGCGCGTAGCGGCCCACCGTCAGCGCCGACATCTGCCCGGCGGCTGCCAGCCAGCCGATGGCGACCGCGACGGCGGATAGCGGAACGTAACCCGTCGCGACCAGCTCCGGCAGGTACCAGAGGGCGTCGAGGCCAAGGTCGTAGCGCTGCGCGAACGAGGCCAGCAGCAGCAGCGGCCCGAGGAACCCCGCCGCGAGCACCGCGAGCCTCGTCCAGATCGGGCGCGGCCGAACGTGCGGAAGCCACAACCAGGCGTGCAGCGAGGGCAACAGGAAGATCAGCGCGAACGGATTGGTCGCCACGACCAGCAGCGCGACGACTCCCAGGGCGAGCAGCGCGCCAGTCGTGCCGGCCAGCTCCTCGGTCGCCGACGAGGGCCCGCGCGGGGCGAGTCGTACGCGGGCGACCAGCCACCCGACCGTCGAAAGGAACACGAACGCGAGTACACCGATGACCGGCCAGTTCGTCGCAGGCCCAGCGTCGGGCGGCAACGGGACTGCCGGCGCAGACGGCCAGACGCCGATCAGCGCGAACACCTCGAACAGGATCGCCACCCAGAGCCAGAAGCCGACGCGGCTGCGGTAGCTGCGCAGCCCCGGCGTGAGCGGGATGTGCCGCCGCCGGCAGCGCGCGAACAGGTCGACGGCGCAGAGCAGGAACGGCAGCAGCGCGGCGAGCAGCACGAGCTCGATCGCCCAGCCGGAGAGGATTCGCGGGCCGAAATAGACGTAGCGCGCGGTGCCCGGGGCCAGCTCGGCGCCGGCGTCGAGCCAGCGAAGGAGCTGCTGCGTCGCCCGCCCGAGCTCGGCGAGGCGGATCTGGTCGAGTCGCTCGGGCCGGTCGGCAAAAGCCGCCGTCGGCCGCTCTCCGCCGGTGGTCAGCGTCAGCGCCGGAATGCCCAGCGCGAGCAGCGGCCCTTGCTCGTGAAGCGTGAACGGGAAGCCAAGGTCGACGAGCTGCGAGAGCGCGTCGGGATGCTGTGGCCGTCGTCCTGTCTGCTCGACCACGCGCTGCGCGGCCGTCTCCACGAATCCGGGCGAGGCCAGCCTCGGCCCCGCGCCGATCAGGACGAGGCGGGGTCGCCCCACGCCGGCGATCGAGTTGAGCGCGACGGCCGCGACGACGTGGCCGGGGTGGTTCTGCGCGAACCGCCGCGCGCCGAGGTCGCCGAACGCGCCGCCGTCGGTGGCGACGAAAACAAGGGTGTGCTGCGGGCTGACCGGTCGGGCGCCCAGCGCGGTGCCGTACGAGCGGGCGAGCTGGATCAGCGCGGAAACGCCCGACGCGTTGTTGTTCGCGCCCGGGCCGGTGCCGCTGTCGTCACGGTGCGCGAGCAACACGATCTCGTCGGGCGACCGGCCCGGCACGGTCACGACCTGGTTGACCAGCGTTCGCTCGCCGAGCCCCGGCAGCCTCGCGCGAAAGCGATCGGGCGAGACGTGGAGCCCGTAGGGGGTCAGCTGGTCGCGAAACCACTGCGCCGCGCCGGCGGCTCCCGCGCTCCCCGGAGCACGGTCCGGGTAGTTGCGCGAGAGCTCGGTGGCGAGCGCGAGCGCGCTCGGGCCGTCGAAGGACGCCGGCAAGGCCTGGGGTGCCGGCAGCGGCGCAGGCTTGTGCACGCTGAAGGCCGCCGCCAGCAGCGGGATCCCGACGAGCAGCCAGGTGCCGCGGTACAGACGCCCGCTGACCGGCCGCTCGAGCGACCCTCGGCGCGGGCGTCGCCGCGAGGAACGGGGCGGGAGCGCCGCCATGCCGTGGCTATAGTAGGTGGCAAGGACCCGTCCGCAGGCAGGCGCTGCGATGCCAGACCCCTCCACCATCCTGCTCGTCGACGACGAGGACGCGGTCCAGAAGCTCCTCGCCTATCCGCTCGAGCGCGACGGCTTCACGGTCGTCCAGGCCCGCGACGGCGAGGAGGCGCTGGCGCGGTTCTCCGAGCGGCGTTTCGACCTGGTCGTGCTCGATCTGATGCTGCCGAAGCTGGACGGGCTCGAGGTCTGCAAGCGCCTCCGGGCGGCGAGCAGCGTGCCGATCATCATGCTGACCGCCCGCGACGATGAGCTCGACAAGGTGCTCGGCCTCGAGCTGGGAGCGGACGACTACATCACCAAGCCGTTCTCCATCCGCGAGTTCCGCAGCCGGGTGCGTGCGTTGCTGCGCCGGGCGGCGATTCCGGGCGATGGCCGCGCCGAGGAGGAGACGATCGAGCGCGACGGCCTCAAGATCGACGTCGCCAGGCGCGACGTGGACGTTTCCGGCCGG
>JBIOZO010000008.1:0-2779 GCA_044871215.1 Gaiellaceae bacterium
TCCTCACTCGACCTGCTCGTCGTGGGGCTCGGCAACCCGGGCCGCGCGCATGCGCGGAACCGCCACAACGTCGGCTGGTTGGTCGTCGACGAGGTCGCGCGGCGACACGACGCCTCGTGGCGCGAGAAGTTCTCCGGCCGCCTGGCCGAGCTGCGCATCGACGACCACCGCGTCGCGCTGCTGAAGCCGGAGACGTACATGAACGACTCGGGCAGCTCGGTAGCGGCCGCGCGGCGCTTCTTCAAGCTCGAGCCCGATGCGGTGCTGGTCGTCCACGACGAGGTCGACCTCGAGCACGGCCGACTGCAGGCGCGGCTCGGTGGGGGGCTGGCGGGCCACAACGGCCTGCGCTCGATCGCCGCCCATCTGAAGACGCCGGAGTTCCTGCGCCTGCGGGTCGGCGTGGGGAGGCCCGGCCGCGGAGATCGCAGGGCGGTCGCCGACTACGTGCTCTCGGACTTCGACGCAGCTGACGACGCCGAAGGGCTGGTTGCCCGAGCCGCGGATGCCGTCGAGGCATTGGACGCCGAAGGCCTGGAGCGCACGCAGGCTCGGTTCAATTGAGCGCCTAGCGGTTCCAGTCGGGACAGCAGACGTTCTTGCGCTTGAAGACGACCCGCCCGTCGGCGAGGCGGACGACGATCACGGCATTGCCGTCGTCACCGCCGCTGCCGAGCGAGAACCGCCCGTCGCTCGACGCCTGGTCGGCCATCTGGTTCAGTCGCCGGAGCTTCCCGCTGCCGACGTCGAGCACGGCGCCTTCGGTGCCCGCGTCACTGCGCAGGCCGACGAGGAGCTTGTCGCTTCCGAGCCACCCCAGTGGCTGGAACCCGTAGAAGCCCAGCAGCGTCAGCGTCTCCGTCATGCGGTCGATCACGGTCTTGCGGCTCGAGCCGTCTGCCTGGATCGTCCCGATCCCTGCGGCGCCGCAGTCCGACAGAGCGGTGCCGCCGGGGAAGTGCGTGAAGGCGATCCCGCCTTCGCCCCAGACCGGGAAGGCGCTGAGGCCGTCGGTGGTGATCCGCTTCGCGCCGGAGCCGTCGAGGTTCGCCACGTAGAGGTCGAACTGGTCGCCGCAGATACCCTGCTCCGTCGCCTGCGGGGCGCGTGAGTAGACGATCTGCTTGCCGTCCGGCGAGGTGTCGAGCCCATACAGGGAGCCGGTGGCGATCGTCTTGACCTTGCCGGAGTCGCGGTCGATCGCGGCCAGCCGGACGACGGCATTCCCGGCGTCGGCCGTCGCGTAGACGTACTTGCCGTCCGGCGACCAGGCCTGCGGACGCAGCTGCGGCGCGGCGGTCAGCTCCTTCGTTTCCTTGCCGTCGCTCGAGACGAGGAAGATGCCCTTGCCCAGGCGCTGGACGGCGACGGTCTTCCCGTCCGGCGAGAGCAGGCCGACGAAGCCGTTCGTGAGCTTCCTCGCGTTGGCGCCGTTCGGGTCGGCGATCCAGACGCTCGACTTCGCCTCGGTCTGGCGCTCGGTCGCCTCGAGCTCGCCGCCGACGAACGTCAGGTGCCGCTCGGCCGGGGCCGCCGGCGTCGACGTCTTGTCATCGCTGCCGCCGCTGCCGCTGCACGCGGTGGCCGCCACCAGCAGCGCCATGGCCCCCAGCCCGCAGATCCAGCTTCTCGACAACCCGGGGAAGATCGTACTCACGGCTACGATTGACCGCGCGGAACCGGCGGTTCCGTCAGTCGTCATGGACCTGCGTGAGACCGCTCAGCCAGTGCTCTACCCGCTCGTCGAGGAGTTGCTCGGCGACGAGCGCCTGGCCGCCTTCGCCGATGCGCTTCCGGCGCCCGCCCGGGTGTCCGAGCCCGCGCTGCCGCTGCTGCTCGCGGCGCTGCACGAGCACCTCGGCCGCGCTCTCGTCGTGCTGCTGCCCGAGGATGCCGACGCCCGCGACGCGGCCGACGCGGCGCGCTGGTTCCTCGGGGAGGAGCGCGTCGCCCTGCTGCCGAGCCGCGGCGTGCGCTGGGGTTCCGGGCTCGAGCCGCCGCCGCACCTCGTCGGCGAGCGCGCGCGGGCGCTCGACGTGCTCGGGGCGGGCGGGCTCGTCTGCGCCTCGGCGGAGGCGATCGCCGAGCCGATGCCGCCGGCCGGCGCACGTCCAGAGGCGATCCGCCTCGCCGCCGGCGAGACGCCGGGCCTCGAGCCGCTCGCGGAGCACCTCGCGCTGGCCGGGTACGAGCGGGTCGATCGCGTTCAGGAGCGCGGCCACTTCGCCGTCCGCGGCGGCCTGATCGACGTCTTCCCGACGACCGGCCGCGAGCCGCTGCGCGTCGAGTTCTTCGGCGACGAGATCGAAGCTGTGCGGGCGTTCTCGGCGTTCACCCAGCGAGCGCTGCACGAGGTCGAGGGCGCGACGGTGTACCCGGCCGCCGAGCGGCGCCTCGACCTGCTGGAGCCGACGCTGCGCGAGGACGACGAGCCGGCGCCCGTCCCGGACGATCTCGTGCCGCCGCTCGACGGCCCGCCCGACCTGGTGTGGGAGCCCGAGCAGGTGCGAGAAGTCTGGGCCGAGGAGCTCGGCGAGCAGCTCTCGTTGAAGGGCAGCGCCGAGCTCGAGGCGTTCCCGCGCGGCCAGGCGCACGCCTTCGAGGCCCAGCGGCCGGCGATCGCGGCACGCGGTCTGGCGGAAGCCGAGAACGAGCTGGCCGGCTTCGTCCGTTCCGGAAACCGGGTGGTCGTCGCCTTCCCGCATCGCGGCGAGGCGCTGCGCACGGCGAACCTGCTCCGGCGCGTCGAGCCGAAGATCCTCGAGCCCGGCGACCCGCT
>JBIOZO010000009.1:0-4348 GCA_044871215.1 Gaiellaceae bacterium
CGCGGCGTGGTCGACGACAAGGGCCAGCTGTACATGCTCGCGAAGGCGGCCGCGGAGCTGTCGGTCGCGGGCGAGCTGCCGGTCAACGTGCGCTTCGCCTGCGACAGCGAGGAGGAGACCGGCGGCCATCAGATCGTCGACTTCCTGGCGGGCGACGAACGCGGCGCGGACGCGGCGCTGATCTTCGACAGCGGGATGACGACGCGCGGCGTGCCGGAGTTCGCGGTCGCGACGCGCGGGCTCGTCTACTTCCACGTCACCGTCCGCACCGGCGCGCGCGACCTGCATTCGGGCATCTTCGGCGGCGCCGGGCTGAACGCGATGCACGCGCTGACGCAGACGCTGGCGGCGGTGCTGCCGCGCGACGGCCGCCTCGACGAGACGCTGCGCGCCGGAATCGTCCCGCCGACCGAGGAGGAGCTGGCGAGCTTCGCCGAGCTCGTGCCCGGGTCGCAGATGCTGGACGACGCAGGCGTGAAGCCGATCGATGCCGGCGCCGCCGAGGAGTTCTACGTGCGCACCACCGCAGAGCCCTCGCTCGACGTGCACGGGATCGCGGGCGGCTCGCCGGTCCTGCAGAAGACGGTGCTCCCGGTCGAGGCGGAGGCGAACGTCTCGATCCGGCTCGCGCCGGGCCAGGACACCGAGGAGATCGCGGCCGCCTTCGAGAAGCTCGTGCGAGCCGCGGCCCCGGGGGGAGCCGAGCTCGACCTCCAGCGCTTGAGCGGCGGCCCCGCCGGGCTCGTCGACCCGAGCGCGAAGGCGGTCCAGCTGGCCCAGGACGCCTTCGAGCACACGATGGGCCGGCGGCCGCTGCTCGTCCGCTCGGGCGGCTCGCTGCCGATCGTCCCGGCGCTCGTGGACAAGGGCATCCCGACGATCGTCACCGGCTTCGGGACGCCGGAGAGCAGCATCCACTCGCCGAACGAGCGCCTCCTGGCGGAGTACATGCCGCTCGGGATCGAGACGGCGAAGGAGCTGTACCGGCGCCTCGCGGCGCTAGGGGCCTAGCAGCAGTCGCCGACGAGGTAGTCGTGCCCGAAGCGGCGCATCTCGTCGATGATCGGCAGGAGCGCCTCGCCCTTCTCGGTCAGCTCGTACTCGACGCGCGGCGGCGACTCGGCATAGCTGCGGCGGACGACGATCTCCTCCTGCTCGAGCGCGCGCAGACGCTCCGACAGCGTCCGCGGGCTGATGCCCTTGCAGGAGTGCTCGAGCTGCGTGAAGCGGCGCGGCCCCTCGGACAGGTCGTGGACGAGCACGGCCGTCCACTTCGCGCCGAGGATCTCGGCGCAGGCGGCGACGGAGCAGGTCGCGTCGTGAACCGGGTTCATCGTGCGCATCAAGGGTGAATCGTAACGGCACCCTGATACGCTCGCCCGCGGTGGCCCCGCTCGACAAAGAGCTTCGGGAGCGGATCGAAGAGCCCGCTTCCGAGGAGGCCGAGCGCGAAGCGCGCCTCTCGCCGCAGGACGCCGTCGCCAAGATGCGGATCAAGGTGCCCGCGCAGCGGAGCCGGAAGCTGCGCACGATTCTCGACCGCGTCAACGGCGACGACGGGCTGAAGGCGTACTGGCACGTCTCGAACGTGAACGCGGTCAAGCGGCTCGAGATCAACGACCACTCGTGGGTGCACATCCAGCTCGTGGCCAACATCGGCCTGCGGCTCCTGCGGATCCTGGCCAAGCGCGGCGTCGAGCCGGCGATGGTCGCCGACTACGAGATGAAGCAGGACGACGCCGAGGTGGTCGTGCTGCTCGGCGCGCTGCTGCACTGCGTCGGCATGGCGGTCCACCGCGATCGCCACGAGGACTGGAGCCTCTTCCTCGCGGAGCCGAAGGCGCGCGAGCTGCTGGAGGGGATCTACGAGGAGCCGGAGCTGACGGTCGTCGTCTCCGAGGTGCTGCAAGCCATCACGTCGCATCGCGAGTCCGGGCGTCCGCTGACGCTGGAGGCCGGGATCGTGCGCGTCGCCGACGCGCTCGACATTGAAGAGGGCCGCTCGCGGATCCCGTTCGAGCGCGGGCGCGTCTCGATCCACTCGATCTCGGCGGCGGCGATCGACGAGGTCGTGATCTCCGAGGGTGACGACCGGCCCGTGTCCGTCGAGATCAAGATGAACAACTCGGCCGGCGTCTATCAGGTCGACGAGCTGCTCAAGTCGAAGCTCCACGGCTCCGGCCTGGAGCCGTACGTCGAGGTCGTGGCCCGCATCGAGAACGAGGCCGAGAAGAGCCTCGTGCCGATGTATCGCCTCGAGTAGCTAGCCCTTTGGCACTGGCTCGAGGCTGTACCCGACGCCGTAGCGGGTCTGGATGAACGTGTGCCTGGGCGCGCGCGTGTCGATCTTTTCGCGCAAACGGCGCACGCAGACGTCGACCGTCCGGTCGCGGTGCGTCGCGCGGCGGCCCCAGATGCGCTGCAGCAGCTCGTCCCGGCTCGCGACCCGGCCGCGGTCCTGGGCCAGCGCGTACAGCAGCCGGAACTCCGTCGGGGTCAGCTCGGCGTTCTCGCCGTCGACAAACGCCTGCACCGAGCGCGGGTCGATCCGCAGCTCCTCGATCACTAGCTCCTCGCCGCGGTCCTCGTGCAGCCCGCGCACGCCGCGCCGGGCGGCAGCCTCGACCCGCGCCACCAGTTCCTTCATCGAGAACGGCTTGACCAGGTAGTCGTCGGCGCCGATCTGCAGCGCGTGCACGCGGTCGTGCTCGGTGCCGCGCGCCGAGACGACCAGGATCGGCGTGCCGATGCCCTCGGCCCGGGCCTGCTCGATCAGCGACCAGCCGTCGAGACCCGGCAGCATCAGGTCGAGCACGAGCACATCTGGCCGCTCGTAGCGCAGCCGCGCGAGCCCGACCTCGCCGGCGCCGACGCGCACCGGGTCGAGTCCGGCCGCGTCGAGGTGCTGCGCCATGCCCTCGGCGATCGTGTCGTCGTCTTCGACGATCAAGACCTTCGTCACCGCGATACTCACCCTAATGCGCTCCGACTACGACGAGCTGCGGTCGGCCTTCACGGCTTCGGTCTCGCACGAGCTGCGCACGCCGCTTGCGCGGTTGCAGGCGCTGCTCGAGACCGCGGAGCTGCCGGGGGCAGACCTGCACGCGCTTTTGCGCAAGGCGCGGGACGAGGTCGACGAGATGACCGAGCTCGTGGACGACGTCCTCTTCCTGAGCGAGCTGGAGCAGGGGCGCGAGGTCGTCGCGCTGGGCGAGACGGACGCCGCCCCGGTGCTGCGCGACCTCGTCGCCGAGCGCTCGGAGCGGGCGGAGCTCGCCGGGCTGAGGCTCGAGCTGGTAATCGAGGACGAGGAGATCCGCTTTCCGCTCCGTCGCCGGATGCTGCGGCTCGTGGCCGAGAACCTGATCGAGAACGCGCTCCGGTACGCGGGCGAGGGCGCGACGTGCACGGTCACACTTGCGCACGAGCCTGGTCACGTCGTCCTCGACGTCGCCGACGACGGGACCGGCGTCCCCGACGAGGACGTGGAGAGGCTGTTCGAGCGCTTCTTCCGCTCCGACCGGGCGCGCACGACGCGCGGCACCGGGCTGGGGCTGGCGATCGTCAAGCACGTGATCGAGTCCGCGGGCGGGAACGTCGAAGCCCGCGGCGGGCAGGGCCGCGGGCTCGACGTTCGCTGCGTGCTCCCCGGCTAGCTATGGACCTTCGCCAGGGTCTTCAGGCCGGCCTGCTTGACCGCTTTGGGGACCGGGACGAAGAGCAGCTTCGGCCCGTATGACTGGCCTCTGTTCAGCGCCCAGGTGATGAACTTCTTCAGCTCGCTCGCCTTGCCGGTCTTCTGGGGGACGATCACCCAGGTGAAGGTGCAGATCGGGTAGGCGTTCTTCGCGCGCGGGTTGGGGTCGACCGCGGTGAAGGCGTTCTGGCTGTTGTGGAGCTTGCGGATCGAGTTCGCCGCCGCCTGGATCTGCTTGATGCCGGGCAGCTGGTACTTCCCGCCCCGGTTCAGCACCTTCGCGATCTTGAAGTGGTTCTTCAGCGAGTACGCGACGTCGACGTAGGTGATCCCTCCGGGGGTGCTCTGCAGCTTGGCCGCCACGCCCGCGCTCCCGCGAGCGCCGACGCCGACCGGGAAGTTCGGCTGCGTGCCGCGGCCGACCGAGCTCTTCCACGCCTTGCTGACGTGTGACAGGTAGTCGGTGAAGTTGTAGCTCGTGCCGCTCCCATCGCTGCGGTAGATCGGGACGATCTTCTCGTGCGGCAGCTTGACGCCCTTGTTGATCTTCTTGATCGCCGGGTTGTCCCAGTACTTGATCGAGCCGCCGTAGATCCCCGCGATGACGGTGCCCGTCAGCTTCAGGCCGTAGCCGACGCCACTGACGTTGTA
>JBIOZO010000010.1:0-10266 GCA_044871215.1 Gaiellaceae bacterium
TGACCACGGAGTGCTTGACGAGATCCGCGCCCGGACCCGGGTCCTGCGCAACCACGATTCCCGGCGCCTGCGAGCTCGGCCGGGTGACCGTTCGAGCGATCAGGCCCTTGCGGTTCAGCCTGACCACAGCCTCGTGCTGCTTGAGGCGCACGACGTTCGGGACGTTGACGGTCGAGGCCCCCTTGTCTCCGTCGTCCCGGGTCAGCAGCCAGGCAGCGACGAGCCCGCCGATCACGAGCGCGAGCAGGAGCAGCAGCCACGGCCAGATCAACGGCCGCGGTGGCGGCTCGGGCGGTGGCGGGGGGCCGACCTCCTCTTCCTCGACGACCGCGCCTGGCGGCAGGGGCTCGTCGACGACGGTCGGCTCGTCCGGCGGGGTCCGGCGAATCCTCACTGAGCGGATCTATCCGTTCGCCCGGAACCCCGAACCTGCCGCTGAAGGAATCTTTGCAATTCGACCAAAGACGCCTAATCCCGTGGTCGTTGAATGAGGGCCAAGCAGGCTCCCGATACGGAGGTTCCCTTCATGGCTCGCAAGCTGATAGTCCTCGCGCTCGCCCTCGGCGTCGGCCTCGCCGTGACCGGGGTCGCCGGGGCGCGCTGGTTCAACGTCATCCGCGGCACCACGGGCGACGACGTGATCGCCGGCACCGCGCATCGCGATTACATCCAAGGCCTCGCCGGCAACGATCAGATCTCGGCCGCGGAAGGCCGCGACTTCGTGTTCGGCGGCAAGGGCGACGACACCATCGACGGCGGCCCAGGCCGCGACCACCTCTTCGGCGGTCTCGGCGACGACACGATCACGGGCGGCAACGGTCGGGCGGTGATCTGGGGCGGCGCCGGCAACGACGGGCTCACCGCCGGCGAGAACGGCCTCAGCCGTGTCCACGGCGGGCCCGGCGACGACACGCTGAACGGCGGCTCCAGGCGCGACTACCTCTGGGGCGGCCGCGGGGTCGACCACGAGTTCGGCGGCGCCGGCAACGACGTGCTGCACGCGCTCGCGCGCGACAGCCAGGTCGACACGCTCGACTGCGGTCCCGGCGACCACGACGTCGCGTGGCTGCGCGCCGGCGAGGCCGACACGACCGTCAACTGCGAGAAGGTCATCACCGTCTCCACCGGCTCGGACGACTAGCCCTCTCCCCATCGCCCTGCCGTCCTGCGAGGCCCGCCGACCGGCGGGCCTCGCGCTTTGTACGCTCGCCGCGTGAGCGGGCTCGAGCTGGCCGCGGTGGCGGCGTGGTCGTTCGTGGTCGCGGTCGCCGGCGGGGTCGTGGGGCTCGTACTCGGCAACCTGCGGCTGCCGCTCTACGCCGCCGTCGCCTCTTCGCCGGCAGCGGGCGGAGGGGCGAACATCGCGGTCTCCGGGATCGCGGCCGCGACGGCCGGGACCGCGCACATCCGCGCCGGCCGCGTGAACTGGGCCCTGTTCGGCTGGATGGCGCCGCCCTCGGTAGTGGGCGCGCTCGTCGGCGGCTACCTGGCGGGTCGCGTGCCGAAGACCGCGCTCCTGCTCGTGATCGCGGCAGTGCTCTTCTCCAGCGGCCTGGACCTGCTCCTGCGCCGGCCGCGGGAGGCCCGCGTGCGAGCCGACTTCTCCCGCAGCGCCGCGGTCGCCTCCGGCGCCGTGATCGGCCTGCTCGGCGGGTTCGTCGGCCTGATCCTCGGCTCGCTGCGGATGCCGGCGCTGCTCAGGCTCGTCGGCGAGCCGGCGACGCGCGCGGTCGGGACGAACCTGGCGGTCGGCGTCTGCGTCGGGGTCGCAGGCCTCGTCGGCCACCTGCCCTCCGCGGCGCCGGACTGGAAGCTGATCGCCGTCGGCGGCGCGGCGTCCATCCCGGCCGCGCTGATCGGCGCGCGCTTGACGGGCCGGCTCTCCGAGCCCGCGCTCATCCGCGCGATCGGCTGCGTACTGCTCGCCGCCTCCGCCGGTGCGGCGATTCAGGCGTTCGTCTGAGCTTCCACCCGCGCGAGGAAGCCGCCGACCACCTCCAGGTAGCGCTCGGGCTCCTCGAGGTAGGGCATGTGGGCACTCTCCTCGAACAGCACCCACTCGGCGCCGGGAATGCCCTGCGCGAGCGGCTCGACCAATGCCGGCGTGCACTCGTCGTGCCGGCCGGAGGTGATGAGCGTCGGCATCTCGAGCTCGCCGAGGCGGTCGATCACATCCCACTCCCTGAGCGTGCCGGTGACTGTGAACTCGTTGGGCCCCCACATGGTCACGTAGACCTGCTCGCCGAACTGTGCGCGCGCCCGCGCGAGCACCTCGGGCTCGGGCTCGAGCCGGCAGATGTGGCGGCGCTTGAACTCGGCCTCCGCCTGCTTCTCGTCGAGCCCGGGCGGGAGCTCGGCGTGAAGCTTCAGCGTCTCGACCGCCCAGCGCGGGGCGCTCGTCGGCGTCGAGTTGAGCACGAGGCTCACGAGGCCCTCCGGCTGGCCGAACGCGTACTCGAGCGCGAGCATCCCGCCCCACGACGACCCGAAGAGGTGGATCTGCTCGAGCCCTAGGGCGTCGCGGACGCTCTGCACCTGCTCGACGAACGTCTCGACCGTCCAGAGTGACGGGTCGTCCGGCCGCGACGACTCCCCGCTTCCGAGTTGGTCGAAGAACACGACCCGCCGGCCCTGGTCGGCGAGCGGCGCCAGCGCCGTCAGCGGCAGGTGCGTCCCGCCCGGGCCGCCGTGCAGGCAGAGCAGCGGCAGGCGGCCGGCCTCCTCGCGGCCACCGAAGACGAAGCACGCCGTCTGCCAGTCGCGAAACGGGAGGGCGGTGCTCAGCCGATCGTCCAGGTGTCGCCTGCGTGCAGAAGGCTCGCGAGGTCGCCCTCACCCTGCTCTTCGCGCGCACGCGTGAGCTGCTCGTCCATGAGCCGGTCGTAGACCGGGCGCTCGACGTCACGGAAGATGCCGATCGGCGTCGGCCCGTGCGGCGTGTGCGAGAGACGCGCCAACGCGTTCGCGAGCGAGGTCGTCTCGGCGTGCTCGTCGTGCACGAGCAGCTCGGTCTCCGGGACGCCCTCGACCAGCTCGGCGGAGCCGTCCACCTGCATACGCACGCCCTTCTCGCCCTCCGCGCCGTACCGGATGGGCTCGCCGTGCGCGAGCAGGATGCGGTTCTCCTTCTGATCCCGAACGGCGTCGAAGGCGCCGTCGTTGTAGACGTTGCAGTTCTGGTAGATCTCAACGAAGGCGGTGCCCGGGTGCGCGTGCGCCCGTCGCAGCGTCTCGGTCAGGTGCGCGCGGTCGGTGTCGATCGAGCGCGCGACGAAGGTCGCCTCGGCGCCGAGCGCCAGCGCGACCGGGTTGAACGGGTAGTCGACCGAGCCCATCGGCGTCGTCTTGTTCAGCGTCCCGAGCGGCGAGGTCGGCGAGTACTGCCCCTTCGTCAGCCCGTAGATCTGGTTGTTGAACATCAGGATCTTCACGTTCACGTTGCGGCGCAGCGCATGGATCAGGTGGTTGCCGCCGATCGAGAGCGCGTCACCGTCGCCGCTGACGACCCAGACCGAGAGGTCCGGCCGTGAGAGCACGAGACCGGTCGCGATCGCCGGCGCGCGGCCGTGGATCGAGTGGATCCCGTAGGTCTCGACGTAGTACGGGAAGCGGGCGGCGCAGCCGATTCCGGAGATGAAGACGATCCGCTCGCGCGGGATTCCGAGCTCCGGGAGGAAGCTCTGCACGGCGGCGAGGATCGCGTAGTCTCCGCAGCCCGGGCACCAGCGGACTTCCTGGTCGGTCTTGAAGTCCTTCGCGGTGAGATGGCCGTTTGTGCTCACAGGAGGGCCTCCATCGCGTCGGCGAGGTCGGCGGCGCGCAGCGGCAGGCCGCGGACCTGGTTGAAGCCGACCGCGTCGACGAGGAACTCGGCGCGCACGAGCTGCAGCAGCTGGCCGAGGTTCATCTCCGGCACGAGCACGCGGTCGTAGGAGCGGAGCACCTCCCCGGTGTTGCGCGGGAAGGGGTTGAGATGCGTCAGGTGCGCCTGCGCGACCTTCTTGCCCTCCTTGCGCAGCCGGCGCACGCCCGCCGTGATCGGGCCGTAGGTACCGCCCCACCCCAGCACGAGCAGCGAGGCGCCGTCCGGGTCGTCGACCTGAAGCTGGGGGATGTCGGCCGCGATGTTGGCGACCTTCTGCGCGCGCAGCCGGACCATCCGGTCGTGGTTGTCGGGGTCGTAGGAGACGTTGCCGGTCTCATCCTGCTTCTCGAGGCCGCCGACTCGGTGCTCGAGGCCGGGCGTGCCGGGGATTGCCCACGCGCGCGCGAGGGTCTCGGGGTCGCGCACGTACGGCAGGAACTCGCCGTCGCGGTTCGGCGCGGTCGCGAAGTCGACGGGAATCTCGGGCAACGCCGCCGCGTCCGGGAGCAGCCAGGGCTCGGAGCCGTTGGCGAGGTACGCGTCCGAGAGCAGGTAGACGGGCGTGCGGTACTTGAGCGCGATCCGCGTCGCCTCGAGCGCCGCGTCGAAGCAGCCGCCGGGGGTCGCCGCGGCCACTACCGGCACCGGCGACTCGGCATTACGGCCGTAGATCACCATCAGGAGATCGGCCTGCTCGGGCTTCGTCGGCATGCCGGTCGAGGGTCCGGCCCGCTGGATGTCGAGGATCAACAGCGGCAGCTCGAGCGCCACCGCGAGCCCGACCGTCTCGGCCTTCAGCACGACACCTGGGCCGCTCGAGGTGCACACGCCGAGCGCGCCGCCGAAGCTCGCCCCCACGGCCGCGCCGGCCGCTGCGATCTCGTCCTCGGCCTGGAAGGTGCGGACGCCGAAGCGCTTGTGCTTCGACAGGTTTTCGAGGATCTCCGAGGCGGGCGTGATCGGATACGCGCCGAGGAACAGCTGGAGACCGCTCTTCACGCTCGCCGCGATCAGGCCGAGCCCGAGCGCCTGGTTGCCCGTGATGTTGCGGTAGGTGCCAGGCGGCATCGGCGCCGGCGCGACTTCATAGGAGACGACGAAGTCCTCCGAGGTCTCGCCGTAGGCCCAACCGGCCTTGAACGCCTTGACGTTCGCCTCCGCGATCGCCGGCTTGAGCGCGAACTTGCGCTCGAGGTAGGCGATCGTGCCCTCGGTCGGGCGGTGGTAGAGCCACGACATCAAGCCGAGCGCGAACATGTTCTTCGAGCGCTCCGCCTCGCGCTTGGTCACTTCGACGTCCTTCAGCGCCTCGAGCGTCAGTGTCGTGAGCGGCACCTCGTGCAGGTGGTATTCGTCGAGCGACCCGTCCTCGAGCGGGCTCGAGGGGTAGCCGGCCTTCTCGAGGTTCCGGTCGGTGAAGGCGTCGCGGTTGACGATCAACGTCCCGCCCTTCGGCAGGTCGCGCAGGTTCGTCTTCAACGCAGCGGGGTTCATCGCCACCAGCACGTCCGGCGCGTCGCCGGGCGTGAGGATGTCGTGGTCGGCGAAGTGCAGCTGGAAGCCGGAGACGCCGGGCAGCGAGCCCGCGGGCGCGCGGATCTCGGCCGGGAAGTCGGGCAGCGTGGAGATGTCGTTGCCGACGAGGGCGGTCTCACTCGTGAAGCGGCCGCCCGTGAGCTGCATCCCGTCGCCGGAGTCGCCCGCGAAGCGGATCGTCACCTGCTCGAGCTGCTCGACCTGTTTTGCCACCCAGTGAGGTATAGCACCGGTCGAGACGCCGTCAGCGGCTGCGGTGCCGCCGGACGCGGGCGCGGTTCCCGCACGTGCCGAGATCGCACCAGCGGCGGGTCCGGCTACGCGTCTCGTCCACGAACGCGCGCCTGCAATCAGGGTCGGCGCAGCGCTTGAGCCGCGGCGGCCGGGAACGTCGCAGCAGGGACGCGAACGAGCCGGAAATCTCGCGCTCGAGCCGCTCGCGCGCTGTGCCGCCAACCGGCTCGAAATCGACCACGTAGCCGCCGTCCGGCTCCGCCTCGAGCCGCGCGCGCACCGGGAGACGGCCCGTGACCTCGTTCAACTGCGCGAGCTCCCGACGGGAAAGCTGGCCGCGCCCGGCGACGGTGTCTGTCAAGCGGTTGAGGAGGGCGCGCAGCTCCTCGAGCCCGGGAGGGACTCCATCGTTGAGGAAGTCGACGAGCGCCTGGTCTTGCTGTCGCATTGTAATGTTCTATTGTACTAAAGACCATTACACGCATCGGCCTCCTCCTCGTCCTGCTCCTGCTCGTCCTCGCCGGCGTCGCGCCCGCGGCCGGGCCGACGGAGCCGCCGGTGCTGACGTTCTATCCGCAGGCCGGCATCCCGTGGCAGGACCTCTACTTCGCGAACTTCGTCGACCTCGACCCCGGACCCGGCACGCTCGACTGGGCCTGCGGTGACCAGACCTACGACGGCCACACCGGCGAGGACTCGATCATCCGCTCGTTCCGGGAGAAACGGATCGGCGTCCCGGTCTTCGCGGGGATCGACGGCGTCGTGATCGAGGTCTCCGACCTGCTGCCCGACGAGCATCTCGAGGCGACGATGACGCCCGTCGACAACCACGTGATCGTCTCGAGCCTGGGCCGCACCGTACGAACGATCTACGGCCATCTGCGCAAGGGTGTGCTCGTCAAGCCGGGCCAACGCGTGGTCGCCGGCCAACAGCTCGGCTGGACCGCCTCGAGCGGCCACAGCTCCTGGCCGCACCTGCACTTCACGATCAAGCTCGGGTTGCAGGTCTACGAGCCCTTCGCAGGGCCGTGTCGCTCCGGCAAGAGCTACTGGCACAACCAGCCCGCCCTGCCGGCAGAGCCGTACGTCCGGGACTTCACCTTCTCGCGGAAGCGCTTCGGCGGTCGGCGTGACCCGCCATGGGACGAGGCCGTCCGCACCGGCACCTTCCCGCGCGGGCTGCAGACCGTCTACTTCCGCGCCGAGCTGGCGTTCTTCGACGGTGGGCCGATGCGCGTCACCTTCATCCGCCCGGACGGAAGCGTCGCGCTCGACGCCGAGCGGCCGACGGCGCTCCAGGGCTACCGCGCCACCTTCGCCAGCTGGCGCGAGCGGCTGAACCTCGTCGCGTCCGGCAAGTGGCGCCTTCGGCTCGCCAGCAGCGGGCGCACGCTGGTCGACGCGCCGTTCACCGTCGGGCCCGATCGCAACAGGCCGCCGAACGCGGTCGGCGTCTCGCTCGAGCCCGGCACGCCGACGGGGGACGACGTGATCCAGTGCGCCGTTCACACCTCGCTCGTCACCGAGGACCCCGACTACGCGATCGTCCGCTACCGCTACCGCTGGCGAGTCGGCGGCAAGCTCGTGCGCGCGCTGACGAGCGCGGGGCTCTCGGACGAGCTGCGACACCACCTCGCGAAACCCGGGCAGCGAGTCACGTGCGCGGTGACGCCGTCGGACGGGAAGCGCTACGGGCCGACGGCGCGCGCGGGCGTCACGGTGCGCTGACGCGCACGAGGTTCAGGCCCCAGACCTCGCCCGAGGCGAAGAGCTCGTCGGGATCGACGTCGTCTCGCCAGCCGATGAAGTGCCGCTCGGGCTCGTCCTCGGTCGACCCGTAGACCGCGAGGCGCAGCTCCGGCTCGGGCTCGCTGCCGCCGCGCTCGAGCTCCTCGAGCCTCCGCTCGGCCTCTTCCGCCGCGGGTCCCTCGGCGTAGCCCTTGGCCATCAGGCCGCCTCCGCGAGGAGCGCGTCGAGGTCGAGCCGCGCACTGATCATCGAGAGGCCGCCCTGCGCGTCGCGCGGCCACTCTTCCTCGGACCGGTCGCGGTAGAGCTCGACACCGTTTCCGTCCGGATCGCGCAGGTAGATCGCCTCGGAGACCCCGTGGTCGGTGGCGCCGCTGATGGGCCAGTTCGCCTCGACCAGTCGCTTGAGCGCGTTGCCGAGCTGGGCGCGGTCCGGATAGCGGATCGCGACGTGGTAGAGCCCGGTCGTGTTCGCCGGTGGCGGCGAGCCGCCGCGCGAGTCCCAGGTGTTCAGGCCGAGGTGGTGGTGGTACCCGCCGGCGGAGATGAACGCGGCCTCGTCGCCGATCCGCTGCATCACGTCGAAGCCGAGGATGTCGCGGTAGAAGGCGAGCGAGCGGTCGATGTCGGCGACCTTCAGATGGACATGCCCGATGTCCACGCGCGGGTCGAGGCTCATGCGCCGACGATAGCGCGTGCGGCGATAGCGGACGCGCTATCTCGATTGACAAAAGGCGGAGGCGGGGGACCGCCGCACAGGATCCCCCGCGCTCCAATCAGGGACCTACGGGCCCCACGGCGTCGAAGCGTTCAACGCTGCGAGCACGATCGTGCCCAGCACGATCAGCAACACCTGAATTCTGGGCGACATCTGACACCTCCCTTCGGTATCTCCCCAAACTCGTGGACGAGAGCGGCGATACCCAAGCGGGGTAGTCAATTGTTGTCAAGGAGTCGACCTCAATTGACGATGTCTGCTGCGGAGGTAAGAATTGCCACCGGTGTCGCGCGAACACGAGGGACCGGCCGAGACCATCGGCCAGCGCTTACGACGCCTGCGCCACGAGCGTGGGCTGTCGCAGCGCGAGCTTTCGAGCCCCGGCGTCTCGTACGCCTACATCTCGCGAATCGAGGCCGGCGCGCGTCGGCCGTCGGTGAAGGCGCTGCGGATGCTGGCAAAGAAGCTCGGCGTCTCGGCCGACTACCTCGAGACCGGCTCGGAGATTCGCGACATCGATCAGCGTGAGCTCCGGATCGCCGATGCGGAGCTGCAGCTTCGGCTCAGCGACGATCCCGCCGAGGCCGAGGCGAAGCTCGAGACGCTCCGCGAAGAGGCGATCGCTGCGGGGGACTCACTCGCCGCCGCGCGCGCGAACATCGCACTCGGTCTCGCCGCAGCCGCCGCCGGCCGCAACGCCGACGCGATCGACCGGCTCGAGTCGGGCCTCGAAATGGCCCCGATCTCCCCGAGCGGCCGCCCGGACGTGTACGCCACCCTCGGCCGCGCGTACGCGGCGACGTCGCGGCCGGACAAGGCCGTCGAGGTGTTCGAGCGCAGCCTCGAGGAGGTCGAGCAGGACGCGCCCGAAGACGTCGCGGCGCAGATCCGCTTCACGACCTACCTCAGTTTTGCCCTCACCGATCTCGGCGATCTCGATCGCGCGCAGTCGGTCCTGGACGCGGCGCTCGAAAAGGCGGACGCGCTGACGGACGCCTACTCGCGCGTGCGTCTCTACTGGGGCCTCGCGCGTCTGAACGACCTCCAGGGCCGTCCCGCCGCAGCACTCGACTACGTCCGCCGCGCGATCGCGCTGCTCGCCGTGACCGACGACACCCTTCACCTCGCTCGCGCCCACCTGCTGTGCGGGGACATCCTGATGGCGCAGGGTCGCGCCGAGGAGGCCGGCCGCAACTTCGACATCGCCGAGCGGCTCTTCGGGCCGAACCCGGAGCCGGTCGACATCGCCAACCTCTACACCGACCAGGCGCGGCGGGCGGCGCAGCTGGGCGACGGCGGCGAGGCGACTCGTCGCGCCCGGGCAGCGCTCGACGCGGTCGGCGACGAGTATCCACATGAGCGCGGGAACGCGCTCTGGGCGCTCGCCGAAGGCCTCTCACTCGCCGGCGACACCGACGCAGCGCACGATGCGTTCGGCAAGGCCACAGCGCTGCTCGAGAAGGAAGGACACCGGCGCGACTACGTCGAGGCCTACCGGGCCTGGGGCAAGTTCCTGCGTCGGTCCGGCCGCGAGGACGAGGCGCTCGAGGTGCTCGAGCGCGCCGCCGACCTCGCCGCCGAGCCCGTCACCGCGGACCACCGCGGCACGCGTTGATCTCCGCCGCGGTCCGGCCGCGGGGCCCGTACTCCCTCCGCGCCACCCTGCGGCACGGGAGCGATGCGACCCGCAGCGTGATCGACGGCGTGCTCGTCGCCGCGCTCAGCTGCGGCGGAGGCGGTCGTGCCTGGCAGCAGCCGGACGGAATCGTTCAGCTCCGCGCGCCGAGCGACGCCGGTATCGACGAGCTCCGCTTCGTGCTCGCTCTCGATGACGACCATTCCGAGTTCGTCAAGCGCTTCGCGCGAGACCCATTGATCGGCGAGGCGATCAGGCGCGAGCGTGGGCTCCGGCCGCTACGCACGGCCACCGTCGCCCAGGCCATGCTTCGCGCGGTGTGCGGACAGCTGATCCAGGCGAGCCGCGCCCGGCAGATCGAGCGCACCGTGATCCGCTCCCTGACCCCGGCGCTGCCGGGCACGAAGCTGCACGGCCCTCCTGCCTGCGAGGACTTCGCGCGGATCGCGCCCGTCGCGCTGCGACGGCTCGGCCTCGGGACGCGACGCGGGGCGGCCCTCGTCCGCATCTGCCGGTCGCTCGAGCTCGA
>JBIOZO010000011.1:0-2808 GCA_044871215.1 Gaiellaceae bacterium
GCACAGCTCGCCTCGACCTCGCCGACCGATTTCGGTGGCGCAGTCGTCGCGTTCATGAACCCGGGAGGTATCCGGGCCGACCTCACTTGCAGCCAGGCCTGCAGCGTGGCGAGCCCGGCGCCGGTCACCTACAACCAGCTCTTCAACGTGCAGCCGTTCAACAACGTCATGACGGTGAAGACCATGACCGGCGACATGATCTACCGGCTCCTGGAGCAGCAGTTCACCGGTGCAAACGGGATCCTGCAGGTGTCGAACGGGTTCGCGTACTCGTGGTCGCCGACGGCGACCCCGCATGTCGTGCCCGGCTCCGTCACCATCAACGGAGTTCAAGTCGACAAGAACGCGAGCTACCGCGTTGCGATGAACAACTTCCTCGCGAGCGGCGGTGACGGGTTCAGCGTCTTCAACGAAGGAACCGATCCGCTCGGCGGGGAGATCGACCTCGACGCGCTGGTCACCTACTTCGAGCACAACTCCCCGGTCGGACCGGGACCGCAGAACCGGATCACGCGGGTCCCGTAGGCCCAGGAGCTACACGAACGACGAGCGAGGCCGGGTGCAAGCCCGGCCTCGCGCTTTCGGCGCTAGGACGAGAGCAGCTCGTCGACGTCGTGGACGACGTCCTTGGCCTTCACGGTCGAGTCGTAGATGACGCGCCCTTCGCCGGACCCGTCCACGAGCATCGTGTAGGCCGTGTGGTCGACGAGCTCGGGATCGCGCGCGACAGCCGCGACGTCGTAGTCCTTCCAGACGTGCGTGAGCTCGTCCTTGGTCCCGATCAGGTAGTGGAACTCGGGGAGGAGGTGGTGGGCCTTCGCGTACTTGTCCACCGCCTGCGGGGTGTCGCCTTCGGGATCCACGCTGACGGCGAGCACGCGCACGTCGCCGCGCTTCGGGCCGAGCATCTGCAGCGCCTGGTTCAGGTTCTGCGTGATCAGGGGGCAGACGTCGGGGCAGTTCGTATAGAGGAAGGTGAGGAGGACGAGCTTTCCGCGCTGGTCGGCCATGCTCACCTTCTTGCCCGACTGGTCGGTGAGCGTGAAATCGGGCGTCGTCCGGGGCGGGCTCAGCTCGGCGCCTGCGAACCCACCGCTCCCGCCCGAGACGGTCATGCTCTGGGCGGCAGTGCCGTGCTCGTGGCTGTGCCCGCCGCCGCACGCGGATGCCGAAAGCGCGGCCATGACGGCGACGAGGAGGAGGCCGCTTCTCATCGTCCCGAACATACCCTCTGGCATCTGCCGCGGATTGCCGAACCGTCTATTCGGGGCGCCAGGCAAGGGCCTCGGCGCCGACGGGCCACGTGATCTCGCGGCGCTCGCCGACGACTCGGTGGAAGTCGACCTCGACACCGTTCGAGGTCGCGACCCACTCACCGTCAGGCGACCACGCGGCCGTCCGGCCCGGGAAAGAGCGGTTCGTCAGGCCGGGCTTGCAGCCGAGGTCGATCAGCTGCACCACCTGGGAGAGCGGGAGAAGCGCTGCGCAGTTGTCGCCGCGCAAGATCGGGGTGATTCCCTGGAAGCTCGGCGTCAGCTTCGTCGTAGTCGTGAGCGAGCTCCCGTCCCAGCGCTCGATGCGGTCGCCGTCCACGACCACGGCAAGCGACCCGTCGCTCCCGAACCGCGCGTACGTGATGCCGCCGTCGGCGGTGAAGACCGTCCTGTCTCCGACGAGAACCTTGTTCCCGACCGCGTAGGCGACCTCGTCGTCCCGCGTGTAGGCCGCCGGGCAGCGCGGGAGGCGTTTCGCCGGCCCGCCTACCTCCAGGTCGAACCCGGTGCGCCGCCGTCCACACCAGGCGATGCGCTGGCCGTCCAGGCTCCAGACGATCACCCCGAAGAGCGCGCGGTAGCCGCCGAGATCGACGTCCGGCTGGTTGAGGTCGGCGATCCGGAACGGCTGGAGGCCGTCGGCGGACGAGGGTCCCAGGCCATAGGCGATGCGCGCCCCGCTCGGCGGCGCCCAAAGCTGGCAACCCGTGAACTTCGCGAGCGGCCGCTCGCGTCCGCCGGCCAGCCCGATCTGGCGGAGGTCGCACGTCCGCGCGTCCGCCAACGTCAGCGTCCCGTCGAGGACGCCCTCGGGCCAGCCCGGCGGAGCCTCCGGCTGTGGCTGGGGGCCGGGGAGGCGACTGGGCGTCGTCTGGACCGGGATCGTGGGCGTCGTCGCGGCAGGCTGGGCCTCGGTGCGAGGCTTTCCGCGGATCGCATCCGCGGCCGCGAAGCCGCCGATGACGACCACGGCGCCGATGACGATGAGTGTCAGGAGGTCCCGGGGCTTCAAGGTTTCGCCGCTATAATGCGCGCTTTCGATGGTTCAGAACGAGACGGTTACCGAAGAAGCAGACCAGCAGAAGTCTGAAGACGACGTCTGGACTCAGGGTCCGGACGGCGAGCGGATTCCGGACTACGACTCGACCTTCCCCATCATCAACGAGGGCGAGGTCGTGCGCGGAAAGGTCGTTCGCGTCGACAAGGACGAGGTGCTGATCGACATCGGATACAAGTCCGAGGGGGTCATCCCTGTCTCCGAGCTCTCGATTCGCCGGTCGGTGAACCCGGCCGACGAGGTGCAGCTCGGGGACGAGATCGACGCGCTCGTGATGACGAAGGAGGACGCCGACGGACGGCTGATCCTCTCCAAGAAGCGCGCCCGCTTCGAGATGGCGTGGAAGCGGATCGAGGAAGCGGCCGAAAGCGGCGAGCCCGTCGAGGGCACCGTCATCGAGGTCGTCAAGGGCGGGCTCATCCTCGATCTCGGCGTACGCGGGTTCCTGCCCGCCTCCCTCGTGGACATCCGCCGCGT
>JBIOZO010000012.1:0-4903 GCA_044871215.1 Gaiellaceae bacterium
CCGTGCGCCACCTGGCCCGGGATCCAGACCGCGCGGCAGTCGTCCTCGGAGATGTCGGTCGACCAGGCCACGCCCGCGGTGGGCGAGCCCTCGCGGCGGTCGAAGAGCACCACGCGCGCGCGGCCGACGGGGCAGAAGAAGAGATCGTCCTGGTCGCGCTCGTGGAAGTGCAGGCCGCGGATCACGCCCTGCCGCGAGAACGAGATGTTCGTCTGTCCCCATGCCTTCGGCAGCCCTGACGCTCGCGCGAGCTCGGCGAACCAGCCGCGCTCGTCCTCGAACCGCCTGAGCGGGATCAGCTCGACGCCCTCGATCACTTGTTCACGCCGGTCTGCTCGATCAGGCGGCCGACCTCGGCGAGGTCCTGCCAGTGCTTGCCGCCGTCGTGCCACCAGCCCTCGACGCGGCGGACCTCCAACTCGCCGCGGCGGGCGAACTCGCGGTTGACGTCGGTGATCTCGAGCTCGCCGCGGCTCGACGGCTGCAGCGTCTCGACGATCTCGAACACGTCCGGCGGGTAGCAGTAGAGGCCGACCACGGCGTCGGCGGAGGGCGGGCTGTCGTAGCGCGTGTCGACCGTCCCTGCCTTCTCGACGATGTCCGCGACCGAGCCGTCGCCGTCGTAGGCGACCACGCCGAAGTTCTCCGGGTCCGGGACGTCCTTGACGAAGACGACCGCGCCGCCGTCCCACGCCTCGACCGCCTCGCGCTGGGCGTGCTCGAAGATGTTGTCCCCGAGGCAGACCACGAGCCGCTCGCCGGCGGCGAAGTCGCGCGCCATGCCGACCACCTGCGCGATCCCACCGGGCTCGGTCTGCACCTTGTAGGTCAGGTCGAGCTCGAAGAGCAGCTCGCCGCCGCCGCGCTCCTCGACCTTGCCGTCGCCGAGCAGATCGATGAACTGGCCGGCGTGCTGCTGGCCGGTGACGAGCAGCACCTCGCGCACGCCCAGCCGCTGCAGCAGCTGGAGCGGGTAATAGACCATCGGCCAGCTGCCGACCGGCAGCAGGTGCTTGTTGGTCACGCGTGTGAGCTCGGCCAGGCGCGTCGCCGAGCCGCCTGCGCAGATCAGTCCCTTCACGCGGAGGATCGTATTGCGCGAGCAGGCGGCGTTGGGCCTTCGAGCGGCGACGGCTCGACCCGCATCACGCGCGCGACGCGCCCGGGCAGCCACCAGTTCCAGCGGCCGAAGAGCGCCATCAGCGACGGCACTAGCAGCGCTCGCACGATCGTCGCGTCGACGAAGATCGCCACTGCGAGGCCGAGCCCGAACTCCTGCAGGCCGACGACGCGGCCGGCGACGAAGCCGGAGAAGGCGGCGACCATCACGATCGCGGCCGCGGTCACGATCCGCCCGGTGCGCTCGAGCCCGAGGCCGACCGCGCGGCCGTTGTCGTGGGTCTCGTCCCAGGCCTCGCGCATGCGCGTCACCAGGAAGACCTCGTAATCCATCGACAGCCCGAAGAGCATCGCGAACAGAAAGATCGGGATCCATGCCTCGATCTGCTCGAACTGGTAGAGGCCGAGGAGGTCGTCGCCGATCCCCCACTTGAAGACGATCACGAGCAGGCCGTAGGCGGCGCCAACCGAGAGCAGGTTCAGCAACACCGCCTTCAGCGGCAGCAGCAGCGAACGGAACGCACGCAGGAGCAGCAGGTAGGTGAGCACCAGCACGCCGAGCACGAGCCACGGGAAGACGGCGTACGAGCGCTCGATGAAGTCCACGCCCTGAGGCGGCCCGCCTCCCGCTAGCACCCGTACGCCTGCCGGCCACGCCGCTGCGGGGATCAGCGTCCCCCGCAGCCGGTGGACGAAGTCCTGCGCCGGCCCCTCGCCGTACTCGTGCTTGCCGGCGACCACGACCTGCGCGTAGCGGCCGCTCGCATCGACGAACGGTCGGCCGGGCCGGTAGCGGACGTACACGACCTCGGGGTCGCGCCGAAGCCCGTCGGCAAGCCGGGCAATCGAGCGCTGCACACCTGTGGCGAGCGCACCGCCCGCGTGCCCGGAGTCGACGATCACCTGGGTCGGCGAGAGCGCGCCCGCGCCGACGGCGTTTTTCAACAGGACGAAGCCGTGCACCGCCTGCGGGTGCTGCGGGATGCCCTGCGCCGAGCCGGGCGTCAGCTTGAGCGCGACCACCGGTGAGGCCGCACAAAGGAGCGCCAGTGCCCCGGCGGCCAGAAACGCGAGCGGCCGACGCATGATCGCCGCGGCGAGTCGCTCCCAGAACCCCTGCCGCTCGCCCTCCTCGCCGAGCCGCCAGATGCGAACGCGCTTCGTCCCGCGTCGGCCGTAGAGCGAGAGCAGCGCCGGCTGCAGCGTGACCGCGCCGACGATCGAGACGAGCGGGATCAGGAAGCCGCCGATTCCCATCGAGCGCATGAAGGGCGAGGGCATGAACAGCAGCAGCGCGAGCCCGATCGCGACCGTCGCGCCGGAGAAGACCACCGCGCGCCCCGCCGTGAGCATCGTCCGCACGACCGCGTCGTCCTGCGATCCGCCCTTCTCCAACTCCTCGCGGAAGCGGTAGACGATCAGCAGGGAGTAGTCGATCGCGATCCCGAGCCCGATCAGCTGCACCAGGTTCGTGACGTAGGTCGCCATCGTCACGTGGTGGGCGATCGCGAAGACGAGCCCCAGCGTCGCCTCGATCGTGCAGGCGGCGAACAGCAGCGGGATCGTCACCGACCACGACAGGCCGAAGACGACGAGCAGAACGAGCAGCGCGATCGGAATCGCGATCGCGAACTCGCCCTTGCGCAGGTCCTGGTCGAAGATCGGGTCGAGGTCGTGCTGGATCGCCGCCTGGCCGGTGACGTACGAGTGCACGCCGCCACCGTGCGGGAGCCGCTCCAGGACGTCGTCGGTGTAGCCCTTCGCCGTGGCGAGGTCGAGCGTCGAGACGATGTCGCCGTAGAGGATGCGGTCGCCGCCCGGCACAAGCGGGCGTGCGTGACCGCTCGGCACGGCTCGAGCCGCGTCCTCGAGTTGTCGCTGCAGGCGTAAGCGCAGCTTCGGGTCATGCGAGTCGGGGACCTGGAAGACCACGGTGAAGGCGCCGTCGCTGCGGTCGCCGTAACGCTCCTTGAGGATGGTCCGCGCGCGCTCCGAGTCGGTGCCAGGCATCGTGAACGTGTTCGAGAGCAACGCGGCGAGCCTGGTGGACGCGAAGCCACCGCCGATCAGCACCAGCAACCAGGCCGCGACGACGACCCAGCGGTAGCGGATGACCGTGCGCGTCCAGCGCTCCATGATTCCCCTCCTCGGCGACGAAGCTAGTGTTTGCTAACTTTGCCCGGCGTTAAACGCCGCCCCGTTGGGCAGCACTACCCTTTTACCTGAGAGATGAAGAACCGCACCGACATCGACCGCCTACATGACGAGATCAAGGAGCTCGTGGACGACCTCTGGCATCTTCCGCGCTTCGCCGGCGCGCGGCGCGGCTTCCGCCCGCAGGCCGACTGCATCCGCTGCGAGGACCCGCCCGAGCTGCGCGTGATCGTCGAGCTGCCAGGCGTCGACCCTGCGTCGATCAAGGTGATCGCCGCCGACCGCGTGCTCGTCGTCGCCGGCGAGCGGCTGCGCCCGGAGGGAAGCGGCCGCTATCGGCAGCTCGAGATCGAGTACGGCCCCTTCCAGCGGCGCATCCCGCTCGACGAGCCGGTGGATCCGACCGCCGCCAGCGCTCGCTACGAGCAGGGGATGCTGACCATCACGCTGCCGATCGCGGCCAGGCCGCCGCAGACCGAGCGCGTGACCATCGTGATCCGAGGCCGCGCGTGACAGACATGAATTTCGAAGAGCCGTTCGAGCCTGGCGACGTCGAGATCCCCTCGACGCTGCCCGTGCTGCCGCTCAAGGAGACCGTCGTCTTCCCGCAGTCCGTCTCGCCGCTTGCGATCGGTCAGGAGCGCTCGATCCAGCTCGTCGACGACGTGCTCGAGGGCGAGCGGATGCTGGCCCTGGTCACGGTCAAGGACGGCGACGCCGAGCAGCCCGGCTGGGACGACCTCTACGAGACGGGCACCGCCGCGGTCGTGCACAAGATGATCCGCGTCCCCGACGGGACGCTGCGCATCCTCGTGCAGGGCGTCGGCCGCATCCGGCTCGAGCGTCACGTCCAGGACGATCCGTACCTGGTGGGTGAGTTCTCGGTCGTGCCCGATGAGCTCGAGGAGACGCCCGAGCTCGAGGCGCTCACCCGGAGCGTCCAAAACGAGTTCGGCCGCCTGATCTCGCTCGTCCCGTACCTGCCCTCCGAGCTCGAGCTGGCAGCGGCGAACGTGGACGACCCGAGCGCCCTGTCCCACCTCGTCGCCTCGACGCTGCGTCTGAAGACGGAGGAGAAGCAGGGGCTCCTCGAGCAGGCGAACGTTTCCGAGCGGCTGCGCGACGTCCTGCGCATCCTCAAGCGCGAGCTCGAGGTGGTCGAGCTCGGCACGAAGATCCAGTCACAGGTCCAGTCGGAGCTCGAGCAGGGCCAGCGCGAGTACTTCCTCCGCCAGCAGCTGAAGGCGATCCAGCAGGAGCTCGGCGAGGGCGACGACCAGCAGGCGGAGATGAACGACCTGCGCGAGCAGGTGGAGGCGAAGAACCTCCCCGACGAGATCAAGACGGCCGTCGAGCGCGAGCTCTCGCGACTCGAGAAGCTGCCGCCGGCCTCGGCCGAGTACGGCGTCATCCGCACCTACGTCGACTGGATCCTGACGCTGCCGTGGGGCGAGACGACCGAGGACAACCTCGACCTCGAGCACGCACGCGAGATCCTCGACGAGGATCACTACGACCTCGAGAAGGTGAAAGAGCGGATCCTCGAGTACCTCGCCGTCTCGAAGCTGAAGAACGACCTCTCGGGGCCGATCCTCTGCTTCGTCGGTCCGCCCGGCGTCGGCAAGACCTC
>JBIOZO010000013.1:0-2502 GCA_044871215.1 Gaiellaceae bacterium
CGCTTGCGGCGGTCACCGAAGCCGGGCGCCTTGACGGCGACCGCGGTGAACGTGCCGCGGAGCTTGTTGACGACGATCGTCGCGAGCGACTCGCCCTCGACGTCCTCGGCCACGATGAGGAGCGGCCGGCCGGCCTGGATGACCTGCTCGAGCACGGGGAGCAGGTCCTTGACCGCGCCGACCTTCTGGTTCGCGATCAGGACGTACGGCTCCTCGAGCTCGGCCTCCATGCGCTCGGGGTCCGTGATCATGTACGGGGACAGGTAGCCCTTGTCGAACTGCATGCCCTCGGTGAACTCGAGGTCGAGCCCGAAGGTCTGCCCCTCCTCGACGTTGACGACGCCGTCCTTGCCGACCTTCTCGATCGCGTCCGCGATGACGTCGCCGATCTCCCGCTCGCGCGAGACGACCGTGCCGACCCGGGCGATGTCCTCCTTGCCCGCGACCTCCTTGGACTGCGCCTTCAGCTCGTTGACGATCGCGTCGACGGCCTTCTCGATGCCGCGCTTGAGCCCCATCGGGTTCGCGCCTGCCGCGACGTTCTTCAGGCCCTCGCGCACGATCGCCTGGGCGAGCACGGTCGCGGTCGTGGTGCCGTCGCCGGCGACGTCGTCGGTCGACGTCGCGGCCTCGCGGATGAGCTGCGCGCCCTGGTTCTCGAACGGGTCCTCGACCTCGATCTCGCGGGCGATCGTGACGCCGTCGTTCGTGATCGTGGGCGCGCCGAACTTCTTGTCCAGGACGACGTAGCGCCCCTTCGGCCCGAGCGTCACCTTGACCGCGTCGGCGAGGACGTTGACGCCCCGCTCGAGCGAGCGCCGTGCGTCCTCGTTGAACTTGAGCTCCTTGTGAGCCATCTATTCCTCCTCGGCGAAACGAGCTATGCGGTGGCGCCGGCAAGCTTCCGCTTGCCCTTGCCGCCGGTGGTTACGACCTTCGCGAGGATGTCGGACTCGCGCAGGATGAGGACGTCGTCGGCGCCGACCTTGATCTCGGTCCCGCCGTACTTGGAGAAGATGACCTCGTCTCCGACCTCGACGTCCATCTTGATGTACTCCCCGTCCTCGTCGCGCGGGCCGGGGCCGACGGCGAGGATCTTGCCGCGCTGCGGCTTCTCCTTCGCCGTGTCTGGCAGCACGATGCCGCTCACGGTGGTCTCCTCCTCGTCGAGGATCTCCACGATCAGGCGGTCACCCAGAGGCTGCAAGTCCATTCGCTGAACCTCCCTGTAAATCAGGACTTTGTGACACTTCTGGCACTCAGACGACCTGAGTGCCAGGTGCACCATAGCAGTCCGAGTTGGCCTCGCCAAGCCGCATCGCGTCAGTTCGGTCCAGTCCCGGTGTCGAGCTCGTCCACGCGTGTTACAAAGTGGTGATGCGGCGCGAGTTCTCCGCCGGGGTCGTCCTCGTGCGCCGGATGCGAGGCGCTCACTGGCTCGCAGCAGTTCGCCCGCAGGGCAAGCCGGAGGGGACCTGGGCACTGCCGAAAGGGCTCCTCGACCGGGAAGAAGGCCCCCCCGAGACCGCGCTCCGCGAGGGCTACGAGGAGACCGGTGTCCGCAGCCGGCTGGGCCCGAAGCTCGGCGATGTGCGCTACGTCTACACCTGGCAGGGGGACAGGGTATTCAAGGTCGTGAGCTTCTACCTCGCGTTCGCGACCCGCGGCAGGATCGGCGAGCTGCCACCTGGCATGGACGTCGAGGTCGCCGAGGCGCGCTGGCTCCGGCTCGACGACGCGCCGCGTCTCCTCGCCTACCGAGGAGAGCGCGACATGGCCGAGCGCGCGAGAGAGATGCTCGAGGGCGACCCTTTATAGTTGCCCGGCCGCCGTGCCCTCCTACGCCCTCAACTTCTACAACCCGGCCGTCGGAGACCAGCTCCGCTCGGGGCGCAAGACGGCGACGATCCGGCTCGGCGACAAGTCGCCGAAGTACAAGAAAGGGATGATCGTGACCGTGCTCGCGGGTGCGCGCTACGGGCAGCGGGAGCGCATCTTCGACGCCGTCGTCGACAAGGTCGAGGTGAAGCGTCTCGGCGACCTCTCCCCGCGCGAGATCGAGCACGACAACCCGGAGATCCGCCGCGCGGACGAGCTCGCCCGCTTCCTCGGCCAGCTCTACAACCGCGAGGTCACCGAGGACGACATCGTCACCTTGATCCGCTTCTCGCAGATCGGCTGATCCGCAGCGTAGACCCCTGAAGCGCGCCGCCCGCCTAGGCGGGCGCGATCGCATCGCCATTGCAGATCGCGCCTTGGGCGACCCGGCGGCGGATCATCGACCCGGCTTGCGGATCGCCGTGCCGAAGAGCTCGGAGGGGCGGACCGCGGCGCCGCACTCTTCGCACTCGACAGCGAACGCCGAGGCGATCGGCGCTGCGCACTGCGGGCAGCGATGCCGGAGCTCGCCCCCGCACTGTGGGCACGCGCCGGGGAGCTCGGCCTCGAGCTCGAGGAAGTAGCGCTGCACGTGGCCGCACGCCAGGCAGAACGCGACCCAGT
>JBIOZO010000014.1:0-6471 GCA_044871215.1 Gaiellaceae bacterium
AGCCCGAGCTCGTGCGCGCGTTCTCGGCACACGGCGCCGACGAGTGGCTCGAGCGCCTGCAGGCCGCGCGGATCCCGTGCGGCGCCGTGAACGCGATCCCGGAGGTGATGGAGCACCCGCAGCTGGCACACAACCGGCTCATCGTCGACGTGGACTCGCCTGCTGGGCAGATCCCGACGGTCGGGAATCCGTTCCTCGTCGGCGGGGAGCGACCGGGCCTGGGATCCGTGCCCGGGCTCGGCGAGCACACCGCCGAGGTCCTGCGCGAGCTGGGCGTCGAGCCGGGCTGAACGCCCGCGTTCACCCTGCGAGCTCTTCCACCATCCTCCGCTGTTCGTCCTCGAGCCAGGGCGGCTCTCCCGCGGCCGCGTTCTCTGCGGCATGGGACGGATCGGCCGTTGCCGGGATCACACAGGTTACGCGCGGGTCGGAGAGGATCCACTTCAGGAGCGCCTCGGTCCACGTCGAGACGCCGATCCGCTCGAGCTCCGCGGCGTCGGGGCCGGGAAGGAGTCCCCGCTCGGCGAAGGGGCGCATGGCGATGACGCCGAGGCCGAGCTCCTCCGCGAGCGGGAGGATCCGGCGCTCCACGTCTCGCTCTTTCGGGTTGTACGGCACCTGAATCGCGTCGATCCGCCCGCTGCGCATCACCGTCTCGAGCTCACGGAGGGCTGAGCCCTGGTAGTGCGTCGCGCCGAGGAAGCGCACACGGTCCTGTTCCCGCTCGTGCTCGAGCCAGCCCAGATGCTGCTCCCAGGCGACGAGATTGTGCACCTGCTCGAGATCCACGCGCCCGCCGAAGTACTCGAGTTGAGCCTCGAGCTGGAAGCGGCCCTGCTCCTGCGATGGTGTCCAGATCTTCGACGCGATGAAGACGTCGTCGCGCCGGCCGTCGACCGCCTGGCCGAGCACCTCCTCGGCGCGGCCGTACATCGGCGAGGAGTCGTAGAGACGCGTCCCCGCTCGATACGCGGTCTCGACGACTTGGTCGGCGACCTGCTGGCGCTCCGGCCCGAGGTCGAACGTGAGCCACGTGCCGAGCCCGACCACGGGGACCTGAACGCCGCTCTTTCCAAGGCTTCGGCGCTCCATACTATGGGGGGCCATGCCCGCGACGAGTCTTCTCGAAGCGCCAGAGCTGGCGGCGGAGCGCATCGATGCCCGGGCCGGTGGTGAGAACTTCCCGGTCGTCTCGGTGCTTGCGCCACGGTATGCGCGGCCCCACCTGCGGGCGATCTACGGCTTCGCCCGGCTCGTGGACAATCTCGGCGACGAGGCGCACGGTGACCGGATGGTGCTCCTCGACGAGCTGGAACGCGAGCTCGGCGGCCCGCCTCGGACGGAGATCATGCAGCGCCTGCACGAGACGATCGCCGCGTGCGAGCTGCCGCGGGAGCCGTTCCTGCGGCTGATCGAGGCGAACCGGATCGACCAGCGCAAGACGCGTTACGCGAACTGGGAAGAGGTGCGCGAGTACTGCACGTACTCGGCGGATCCCGTCGGGCGGCTCGTGCTCGGCGTGTACGGGCGCGCCGACGAGCAGGAGCTCCTGCGCATGAGCGATTCGATCTGCACGGGTCTCCAGCTCGTCAACTTTCTCCAGGATCCGCCTCGCGACCTTGCGCTCGGCCGTGTCTACCTGCCTCAGAACGACATGGCGCGATTCGGCGTCTCCGACGGTGACCTCGCCGGCCCGTTGACGGACCAGATCTCCGCGCTCCTTCGCTTCGAGGGGGACCGAGCGCGCAGCCTCCTCGAGGCCGGCCTACCGCTGGCCAAGGCGCTCGGTGGCCGGCCCGGTCGGTCGGTCGCGCTCTACGCCCGCGGCGGACTGGCCGCGCTCGACGCCCTCGAGCGCGCGGGCTGGGACGTCTTCACGAGCCGCCCGGCACCGACGAAGTGGACGTTCGCCCGTCTTGCCGCCCGGGAGCTCTTCCGTCCGTGAACACCGACGAGGCCTACGCGGAGACCGACCGGATCACCCGGCAGACTGCCCGGAACTTCGCCTGGGGAATCCGGGTCCTCCCGGGCCCGAAGCGACGGGCGATTGCCGCGCTCTACGCCTTCGCCCGCCAAGTGGACGACCTCGCCGACCAAAAGACGCCGGCCCGTGCCGAGCTCGAGTCCTGGCGTGCGGCCGTCGAGGCCCTTCCTGCCTCCCAGGACGGCGACGCGATCCTCGTCGCGCTCGCCGATGCCATGAGCCGCTATCCGATTCCGCGGGAGGCGCTGGTCGACCTCGTCGACGGAGCGCTCATGGACTGCGACCGGAACCGCTACGAGAGCTGGGACGAGCTCCGGGAGTACTGCCGGAGGGTGGCGGGCGCGGTGGGTGTCGCGTGCGCAGCGGTCTACGAGCCGACGAGCTGGGAGGCGGCGAAGCCGCGTGCGCAGACGCTGGGTCTCGCGCTCCAGCAGATCAACATCATGCGCGACGTCGCCGAGGACTGGATGCTGGGACGCGTCTACATCCCGCAGAACGAGCTCAGCCGCTTCCGTGTCTCGGAGGAGGAGATCGCGTCCGGCCGGCCGGGCCCCGGCTGGCGGCCGCTCATGGAGCACCAAGCCGTGCGCGCCGATGCGCTCATGCGCAAGGGGCTCGAGCTCCTCCCGCTCCTCGACCGGCGAAGCTCGCTGTGCGTGCGGAGCTTCGCCGGGATCTACCGCGGCCTCCTCTTGCAGATGCGCTCGCGTGGCTACGACGTCTTCAGCGAGCCTCCCCGCCTCTCGGCGGTCGAGAAGATGAAGGCGGTCGCTGCCCTATGAGGGTCGCGGTCGTCGGCGGCGGCCTGGCAGGGCTCGCGGCCGCCCTCGAGCTCACGAAGCAGGGTCACGCGGTCCGGGTGTTCGAAGCGAGGCCGACTCTGGGCGGAGCGGTGCAGACCCTGCCGGAGAGGGAAGGCGACCCGAGTCCGCCGCCGGACAACGGCCAGCACGTCGCGCTCGGCTGCTGCACGGCCTACCTCGACTTCGTCGCCGAGATCGGCAGGTCGTCGGCGTTGAGCCGTGTGCGACTCGGGTTGCCGGTGGTCGCGGAGGACGGCAGCGTCGCCACGATCCGTCCCGGGTTGGTGGGGCTCCTGCGCTACGGCCACGTCAGCCTCGGCGAGCGGCTCGCGATCGGGCGCGTGGCGCGCCGGCTCGCGAAGCTCGACCCGGCCGAGCACGACGAGGAGACCTTCGGGACGCTTCTGCGCACGCTCGGACAGGCGCAGGCAGGGATCGACCGCTTCTGGGATGTCTTCATCAGGCCGGCGCTCAACCTCGGCGTGGACGAGGTCAGCGCGGCGCCGGGGATCTTCACCGTGCAGACCGCGCTCCTCGCGGGTGGCGGCGCGAGCGACCTGCTGCTCCCGACGGCTCCGCTCGGCGAGATGCACGGAGACGCGGCCGGGGCGGAGCTCGAGCGCCGCGGCGCAGAGATCTCGCTCGGCACGCGTGTCGGCTCGCTCGAGGAGCTCGACGCCGACGGGATCGTCGTCGCCGTGCCGCCTGCCGAAAGCGCTCGGCTTCTCGGTGAGCCGGAGGCCGGGCTCGAGGACTCGCCGATCGTGAGCGTGCACCTGCTCTTCGACCGGCAGATCATGGGTCGGCCGCTCACGGCGCTGCTCGGAAGCGACGCGCACTGGCTCTTCGACCGGGGCGCGCTCACCGGGCATCCGCCCGAGCGCGGCCAGTACATCACGGTGGTCTCGAGCGGAGCGCCCGAGCTCCTCGAGCTGCGCGGGCGCGACCTGATCGACCGCATCGCGGGGCAGGTGACTGAGCGCCTCGGCGCCGCCGAGCTGCTGTGGTCGCGCGTGAGCCGTGAGCCGGCCGCGACGTTCGCCGCTCGTCCGGGTACCGGGCGCGCACGGCGCGGCCCCGAAACATCGAGGCCCAACGTGGTCCGCGCAGGGGCATGGACCGATACGGGCTGGCCGGCGACGATGGAAGGAGCGATCAGGAGCGGCCGGGAGGCTGCACGCGTGCTCACCGCATCGGTTCGTGAAAAAGTGACCGCGTGAGCACGACCCTCGGCACCGATTTCGAGCGCGCCCTCGGCGCGGGCGTCGAACGGCTTCTCTCGCTGCAAAAGCCGGACGGATCCTGGGTCGCCGAGCTCGAGTCGAACGTGACCATGACGGCCCAGCACATCTTCTGGCACGAGTTCCTGCGTATCGCGGATGACGACACCGTTCGCCGCTGTGCGAACGAGCTCCTCGCCCGCCGGCGGGACGACGGCACCTGGGCGATCTACTGGGGTGGAGAGCCCGATCTTGCCGCGACCGTCGAGGCGTACACCGCGCTGCGAATGGCGGGCCTCGCCGCCGACGATACTCGCCTCGCCGGCGCCCGCGGCTACATCGAGGAGCAAGGAGGCATCGGCGCCTCCCGCGTGTTCACCCGCATGTGGCTTGCCCTCTTCGGCCTCTGGCCGTGGGAGGAGATCCAGGCGATCCCGCCCGAGCTCGTCCTCCTCAGCCCCGAGCTGCCGCTCTCGGTCTACAGCTTCGGGTGCTGGGCTCGGCAGACGCTCGTCGCGCTCTCCATGGTCATGCACTACCGGCCGGTGCGGCATCTGCCGGAAGAGCGGCTCGCGCGCGAGATCGACCTCGGGCCGCTGGAGCGTCCGCAAACGCCCTGGAACCTGGTGGACTCGGCCATCCGCTGGTACAACGGCCAGCGGGTTCAGCCCGGCCGCGAGCGCGCGCTCGCCTACGCGGAGCGCTGGCTGATCGACCGCCAGGAGCTCGACGGCTCCTGGGGTGGGATCCAGCCGCCCTGGGTCTGGTCCCTGATCGCATTCGCCTGCTGTGGCCACGGGCCCGAGTCGCCGTACCTCCGCCGCGGGATCGAGGGCTGGAAGCGATTCATGGTCGACGACGGCGACCGGCTCCGCCCCGAGGCCTGCCAGTCTCCCGTCTGGGACACGTGCCTGGCGGTTGTCGCCCTGCGCGCGGCCGGTGTGCCGCCGGGGGAGGCCGCGCTCCAGACTGCCGGCGAGTGGCTTCTCCGCGAAGAGGTCAGGGCACGGGGCGACTGGGCGGTTCGCCTGCCCGGCGTCGAGCCGGGCGGCTGGGCCTTCGAGTACGACAACGACCTCTACCCGGACATCGACGACGCCGCAGTCGTCGGCATCGCGCTGAACGAGCTGGGCATGGGCGGGCCCGCGGTCGCACGCGCCTGCGGCTGGATCGAGGCGATGCAGTCGCGGGGCGGCGGGTGGGGGGCTTTCGACAAGGACAACGACGCCTACTGGCTCTACGAGATCCCGTTCGTCGACTTCGGAGCGATCATCGACCCGCCGAGCGTCGACGTCTCCGCACACGCCGTCGAGTTGCTCGCGAAGGAGCGCGGCTTCGAGGAATCGGTCAGCCGCGGCGTCGAGTACCTCCTCGCCAAGCAGGAGGAGAACGGCGCGTGGTTCGGGCGGTGGGGCGTGAACTACGTCTACGGGACGGGCGCAGCGCTCCCCGCGCTCGAGGCAGCCGGGATCCCCCACGACCACCCGGCGGTACGGCGCGCGGTTGCCTGGCTCGAGTTCGTCCAGCAAGAGGACGGGGGCTTCGGCGAGGACTGCCGCTCCTATGACGTCGGTGACGACGGCAAGGCCTGGCACGGGCGCGGCGAGCCGACTGCGTCGCAGACGGCCTGGGCGCTACTCGGACTGATCTCCGCCGGTGAGGCGGATTCGGAGGCTGCCACGCGGGCGGCCGCCTGGCTCGCCGAGAACCAGCGTGACGACGGCGATTGGGACGAGCCCCAATTCACGGGCACCGGCTTCCCGCGCCACTTCCTCATCAACTACCACCTGTACCGCACCTACTGGCCGGTGATGGCGCTCGGCCGCCTCAAAGCCGCTCGCGCTTGAAGGTCTACGTGTCAGGCGCGACGGGCTTCGTCGGGAGCCACGTCGCGCGCGAGCTGCGCGAGCGGGGAGCCGAGGTTCGCGACGAACGGGTCGACCTCCTCGATCGCGACGGGCTGGAGAGAGTCGCCGACGGCTGCGACGCGGTCGTCCACGTGGCCGCTCTCTACAGCTACGACGCGCCGGAGTCCGAGTTCGTGCGCGTCAACGTCGAGGGAACGCGGACGATTCTCGCCGCCGCGCTGGCGAGGGGCGTGCGCCGCTTCCTCTTCACGAGCACCGCCGGGACCTGCGGGCCGGTTCCCGGCCGGATCGCGACGGAGCAGGACGAGCCGCCCGAGTGGGAGCTCTCCGTCCCGTACAAGCGCACGAAGCTCGAGTCGGAGCGGCTCGCTCTCGCCGCCGGTGCCGTCGTCCTCAACCCGACCACGCCCGTCGGGGACGGGGACGCCAAGCCCACCCCGACCGGGCGGATGATCGAAGACGTCGCCACAGGCCGGATCCGCGGCTTCGTCGCGACGACCGGGCTGAACGTCGTCGACGTCCGCGACGTCGCGCGGGGCCACGCTCTGGCGCTCGAGCGGGGCGAGCCCGGCGAGCGCTATCTCCTGGGCGGCGTG
>JBIOZO010000015.1:0-7386 GCA_044871215.1 Gaiellaceae bacterium
CCCCACGCTTGTGAGTCGGTCAGCTCGTTCGCGCGCTTAGGCGATGCGCTTGAACGTGCCGTTGCTCTGGATCTGGTAGATCCCGAAGCCGCCGCCCTTGAGGTCGCCGCCCGCGGTGAACGCGACGGGGAGCCCGAGGATCGAGGTCTTCAGCTTCGTCTTGGCGACGAGCTTGCGGACCTCGGCACGGCTTGCCTTGCCGTCCTTGCACGCCTTGGTGACCGCGTTGACGATCACCTGCGTCGCGACGTACGAGGGGGCGCCGAAGTACTCGCCGTCACCCTTGTGCGCCTTCGCGTATGCCTTCACGATCGGGTCGGCCGAGTTGATCGGGAAGAACGAGTCGTACGAACCCGTGATCTTCCACGCGCCCGGCGCGAACAGGCCGTCCGAGCCGAACAGCTTGATGTGGCCCTTGCCAGCGGCCTTGAGCTGCTGCCCGAAGGCCTGCGCCTGCGGGACGAGCTGCCACGGGATGTAGATGATCTGCGTGTTGTTCGGGATCTTCGCGATCTTGGACGAGAAGTCCGAGTCGTTCTGCGAGATCGAGTCGCGGGTGACGTTCACACCCTTCGACTTCAGGCGGGTCTGCACGCCGTCGGCGAGACCCTGGGAGTACGTCTCCTGGTCGTCGATGATGTAGACGCGCTTAGCCTTCAGCTTCCCGGAGATGTAGTTCGCCACGGTGGGCGCCTGGACGCTGTCGTTCGGCACCACGCGGAAGAAGTACCCGCGACGGTTCCCGTCCGTGTGCCCGTCGGTGAGCGTGGTGCGGCTCGCCGAGCCGGAGACGTAGGCCAGCCCGCCCTTCTTGTAGCCGGCGGTCGAGGCGACAACCTCCTGGCTGCCGGCCGGGCCGACGACCCCGAGCACCTTCGAGTTCGATGCGAACGACTTGGCGACCTTGACCGCGAAAGCGGTGTCGACGCCGAGCTGCGTGTCGCCCTGGATGATCTTGATCTTCTTCTTTGCGTTGGCCTTCTGCGCGTTCCAGCGCTTGACGAAGTTCTTCGTCCAGCGCAGCTGCTGCTGGCCGATGAACGATGCCGGGCCCGTGATCGGTGCCGCGACGCCGATCGTGCGCGTGCTTCCGCACTTGACGAGCGCCGAGCCCGCCGAGCTCGCCGACGACGTCCGCGCCGGCGACTTGGTCGATCCAAAGGCAGCTGAAGCGAGCACAGCCACCCCCGCCGCGAGAACCGCGGCAACTACCAACTTCCTCATCTTGCCCTCCTCCTCAGTTCCGTTGCGATGAATGAGACGCCATTCCCGGTCATTCGTTTGCCTCGTAGGCGCGCGAGGCAGGATCGCCGGACGGGTGGAAGACCGCGACGATCCGCATCGGGGTGTCCCCGCTGTTCTCGAGCGAGTGGACGAAGAACGGCGGAATGTGGATGCACGAGCCGGCGCTCACCGGCCGGTCCTCGCCCCCGCCGTGGAACACGCCTTCCCCCTCGAGCACGTAGATCACCTCGTCGTACACGTGGCTGTGGTCGGGTGCCCGACCAGGTGCGATCACGCCGTAGAACTGCGTCGCGTCACGGCAACCGACCTCTTCCGTGACCAGGTAGCGGAACTCCCGGTCGCCGCTCGCCGGCAGGGTCGGCTGGTCGGCGTACCGCACGGTTCGGGCCGTCGGCTCCTCGTCGCGGGCGCTCTGTGGTGCCGTGGCCGAGACGATCAGCAGCTCCTCCGATCCCGGGTTCTCGACCTCGTAGCTCGCGCCTGCCGGCAGGTAGACGGCGGTGCCGGGCTCGAGCCGGTGTGACTCGCCCCCGACTGCCAGCGTGCCGCTTCCCGAGGCGGTGTACATGATCTCCTGCACGTCTTCGAGCGTGTGCGAGCCGGAGCGGCCGGGCCCGTAGCGGGCCAGATGGAGCTCGAGCACCGACGAGCCCTTGCTGGCGTCGATGGCGACCACGCGCGCCGCCGAGCCGCCGTTGAGCTCGCTCTCGTGGACGACGTAACCCGTCACCCGGCGATTCTCACACGAGAGCGCCGAAAAAATAAGGGCTGCCGCTATCAGGAGCCTTCGACGAAACAGTGAAGAGCCCCCCGGGACGCGCTGCTCGCCCCGAGGTCTTCGTCCTCAGTCGCGCCCGTACCTCTCGTTACGAGCGCTCCCTGCGTCCTTGCCTCGGAACGACCATCGCGTCCCGAGAGCGTGCACCGTTCCGCCAAAGACTTCTAGTCCTGCTCGTTGGCCAGCTCGGTCAGACGGTTGCGCGCCTGCCAGAGCTCGGGGTAAAAGCGCTGCTTGATCAGCCCGGGGAGGAGCTCGACCGGCGTGCCCTGCGTGCCGACGACCTGGTCGCCGATCACGCGCGCCACGACCAGGTAGTGGCGCATCCGCCACAGGCCGATCCGCTCGTCCCACGAGAGCAGCAGTTCGGCGAGCTGGTAGAGCTCCTCGTGCTCGCGACCCTCCACGTAGAGCGAGACGACGTTGAGGCCGGCAGCCCGCACCTGCTCGTTGAACACCTGTCCGAGCGGCGGCGTCACGCGGCGGATCTGTCGAAAGCCGGGCGAGTCGAAGCCGCTGCCGTGCCCGAGCACCTTGCGGATCTCCTGGTACTCCCAGGGCGAGAGCGCCTCGAGCATCTCCAGCTGCCCGATCACGTAGTCGAGCGCGAGGCAGGAGCGCCGCAGCAGCCGTTGTGCGCCGGCGAAGTCGCCCTCGCCGATCAGCTTCGTCGCCTCCTCGGCCTCGGTCCAGGCGAGCTTCAGCCAGAGCTCGGAGGCCTGGTGAACGGTCTGGAAGAGCAGCTCGTCGCGGTGCGCCTGCTCGTCGGCGCTCTTCTGCAGCGCGAGCAGGTCGTCGGTGCGCAGGTAGCGCTCGTAGTCGCTCGGGGCCTCGCCCGAGAGGATCGGCTGGCTGAAGTCCTCGGCGTCCGGTTTCACGCGTTCAGCATACGACCCGTAGGCTCTGCCGGTGGAGCGTCGGCCGCTCGGTGAGACAGGGCTCGAGGTGTCGAGGATCTTCCTCGGCTGCGGCAACTTCGGCGGGATCGGCTCGGCGGCCGAGCTCTTCGGGCAGGGCGAGAGCCGCGAGCAGGCGTTCGAGCTGATGGACGCCGCGTGGGCGGCCGGGATCAACGTCTTCGACACGGCTGCCTCGTACGGGGGCGGCCGCAGCGAGACCTGGGTCGGCGAGTGGCGGCGCGAGCGCGACGTGCCGGTGCTGCTGAGCACAAAGGTCTTCTGGTCGGTGACGGGCGACCCGGAGGACCGCGGCCTCGGCCACGACCGGATCCTGCGCGAGCTCGACGGCAGCCTCTCGCGGCTCGGCACCGGGCGGGTCGACCTGTACCTGACCCACGAGCCCGACGAGGCGACGCCGATCGAGGAGACGCTGCGTGTGCTCGACGAGGTGGTCGGCGCCGGCAGGGCCGGCGCGATCGGTGCGAGCAACCTCGACGCGGCCGGCCTCGAGGAGGCGCTCGAGACGAGCGAGCGGCTCGGGCTTGCCCGGTACGCATGGGTGCAGAACGAGTACAGCCTGCTGCGGCGCGAGGCGGAGACGGAGGTCTTGCCGGTCTGCCAGCGCGAGGGCCTCGGCTTCACGCCGTTCAGCCCGCTCGCCGGCGGTTGGCTCACGGGCAAGTACCGGCGCGGCGAGGCGTACCCTGCGGGCTCACGGATGACGCTGCGCCCTGATCCCTACGCCGACCTCGTCAACAACGAGACCTTTCACGCGCTCGAGGCGTTCGAAGCGGCAGCCGCGGAGCGCGGCGTCGAGCCCTCGACGCTTGCGGTCGCATGGGTGCTCGCGCACCCGCAGGTGACCGCGGTCGTGGTCGGCCCGCGGCGGCCGGAGCAGCTCGCGACCGCAGTCGCGGCCACGGAGCTCGAGCTGACGGCCGACGAGCGCGACGAGCTGGCGGGGCTGTTCGCGTGAGCGACCTGCTCATCCTCGCGCACGACGACGTGAGGCGGCTCCTGCCGATGGACGACTGCGTCGAGCTGATGGAGAAGGTGCTCGCCGACCTCGCGCGAGGGTCCGTCTGGCAGCCGCTGCGCTTCGTCGTGCGGCCGCCCGAGGAGCCGAGCCTGATGGGGCTGATGCCCGCCCATCGCTCCGAACCGGGCGCGTCGTACGGGCTGAAGGTCGTGTGCATCTTCCCGAGCAACGCCGAGCGCGGGATCGACCTGCACCAGGGCGGCGTACTGCTCTTCGACGGCGAGACCGGCGCGTTGCGCGCACTCGTCGACGCCTCGGCGGTGACGGCCGTCCGCACCGCGGCGGTCTCTGCGGTGGCGACGAAGCTGCTGGCGCGCAAGGACGCCCGCCGCCTGGCGATCCTCGGCTCGGGTGTGCAGGCCCGGTCGCACCTGGAGGCGATGGCCGTGGCGCGCAAGTTCGAGGCCGGGCGTGTGTGGAGCCGGACGGCGGAGCGCGCGCAGGCGTTCGCCGCCGAGGCGCAGGCGCCGTTCCCGGTGGAGGCGGTCGAGACGGCCGAGGAGGCCCTGCGCGACGCCGACGTGGTCGTGACCGCGACCTCGGCCCGCGAGCCGATCGTTCGGCGCGAGTGGCTTGCCGCGGGCGCGCACGTGAACGCGGTCGGCTCTTCGATCCCGACCGCCCGCGAGCTCGACGCCGACGCTGTCGCGGCCGGCGTGCTGTTCGCGGACGCGCGTGAGTCGATGCTGAACGAGGGCGGCGACTACCTATTCGCCGTGCAGGAGGCGGGCATCGGCCCTGAGCAGATCCGCGCGGAGCTCGGCGAGATCCTGATCGGCGCGGCCGACGGCCGCCGCTCGGACGACGAGCTGACGATCTTCAAATCGCTCGGCCTCGCTGCCGAGGACCTCGCTGCGGCCGAGCACGTGTACGCACGCGCGCTGGCCGAGGGCGCCGGCGCCACGGTCCCGTTTTGATCCCGCTCGACGAGATCCGCGCTGCCCGCGAGCGCCTAGCCGGCCGCGTCCTGCGCACGCCGCTCGTCCGGCTCGACTTGCCCGATCGGCCCGGCACCGTGCACCTGAAGCTCGAGAACCTTCAGCCGATCGGCTCTTTCAAGCTGCGCGGCGCCCTGAACGCGATCCTCCAGTCCGACGCCGAGGAACTGCGCGGCGGCGTCGTCACGGCGAGCGCCGGGAACATGGGCCAGGGCGTGGCGTGGGCGGCCCGAGAGCTCGGCCTGCCGTGCACGGTCGTCGTCCCGGACCACGCGCCCGAGACGAAGCTCGCCTCGATCGAACGTCTGGGCGGCCGGGTCGTGAAGGTCGAGTACGAGCGCTGGTGGCAGGCGATCTCCGAGTCCGCGTTCCCGGAGGCCGAGGGCGCGTTCATCCACCCGGTGCAGGACGAGCGCGTCATGGCCGGGAACGGCACGATCGGCCTCGAGTTGGTCGACGACCTGCCCGAGGTCGAGCGCGTGCTCGTCCCCTTCGGCGGCGGGGGCCTCAGCACCGGGATCGCCAGCGCGGTCAAGGCCATGCGGCCGGAGGCGAAGGTCTACGCGGTCGAGCCCGACACGGGGGCGCCGTTCACCGCCGCGGTGGAGCGAGGCGAGCCTCAGCCGGTCGAGTACACGGTCTCGTTCGTCGACGGCTCGGGCGCGCCGGCGGTGCTGCCGGAGATGTGGTCACGAGCGCGCGAGGCGCTCGACGGCGGCTTCGCGGTGTCGCTCGACGAGACAGCCGATGCCGTCCGCCTCTTGGTCAACCGTGCGCGCGTCGTCGCCGAGGGCGCCGGGGCACTCGCGCTCGCCGCCGCTCTGAAGCACGGCTGGGACGAGCAGGTCGTCTGCATCGTCTCGGGCGGGAACATCGACGCCGCGAAGCTCGCGACGATCCTGTCCGGCGAGACGCCTAGTCAATAGCGATCGGCGACGACGTGTGCCGGTCAAAAGACCATGCCTTCGGCGTCAGCGCGGTAGACGGTCAGCTCGTTCTCGAACATCGTGTCCGGATCTAAGCCAGCCCCTTCCATAGATGCTCATGCCAGCCGTATTCGCGCGTCTCCACGAGGTCTTGGAGGTAGCTGATCAGCTGTCGCGCTTCGATATCGGTGAGCGCCACGTACACCTTGTCGAGCTTGTTTCCGTTGTCGTCGTGGATCCTCATGCGGCGATTGTGCCAGCGGCCTACACCGGGGGAACGAAAGCTCCATTGGCCGCCGGAGCCGGGCTTTGCCCGGCGGGAGGCACACCACGACAGAACCCCAGCGCTCGCACATACCTCGGCCGGCACGTTGAGCGAATGAGCTCCTGACGCGTCACGAAAGGAGGGGGCTCGTGGGGGAACCAGGGGTTCCCCCGCGTCTTAGCAGGGCCCGGCCGCGGCGGTGCCGCCGGGGCCTGCGAGGTGCGCGGTCGCGTTCTGGACGCAATAGGTGCTCGCGTCCGCGCGGACGAGCGTCACGCCGAAGCCGGCCAGCGAGGTGCCGGCGTAGGTGCCGTTCAGGGCGTGCTGGGCCTCGAGTTGGGCCTCGGCCTGCTGGAAGGCGATGCCGCTCGCGGCAGCCTGAGCCTGGTCGACCGCCTGCTTCTGTTGCCTGCCGTTCTTCGCCGACTCCTGCGAGGTCAGCATGAAGCCGATCACGAGCACGATCAGCAGCAGCGAGATGAGTCCGAAAGCCCGTGCCATGGTGCGCTCATCGGCACGGGCGCCGCGAAGCTCAAGCGGGCCGCGTCGCCACGAAGGAGAGCACGGTGACGCCGAGGTCCTCGGGCGGGAAGCGCCGGAACCGCTGCGCGAGCGGCAGCGACTCGAGCTCCTTCAGGCCGGCCTCGCTCGGCCCGGACGGCTTCTCCGCGACGAGCTCGAGGCCCGCGCGCAGGACCAGTTGGAGGTACTCGGGCGAGCGGAGGCGGTTCTGGTGGTGCAGCGGCGAGTTGACCAGGCGCCACGCGCGGTCGGAGTAGCGCAGGAAGTTGTACTTCGAGAGCGACCGGTCGAAGTACGCGTAGTGATCCTGCAGGTCGATCCGGCAGCTGAACGCTCCGCCCGTCCGTAGCAGCCGGTGGCACTCGCGGAAGATCCCGGCCAGGTCGGCTCCGGGGATGTGCTCGCAGGTGTCGGTGCTGGAGACGAACTCGATCGACCCGGCGGGAAGCCCGGTGTCGCGCGCGTCGCACGGCGCGAGGTAGCGGATCCCGAAGCGCTCCTCGAGCTCCTCCAGCCGCTCGATCGGCCCGCCCCCGGCCTGAAGCTCGCGGCCGGCGATCTCCTCCAGCTCGGGGCGCAGGCGCTCGAAGGACGCGAGGGAGTCGTTGACGAGCTCGACGCGGGCGCACGGCCGGATATCCACGATTACCTGGCGGCCGATCCCGAGCAGGCCGTAGGCGAGCGGGATCGCAAGGTCCCAGCCGGCGCCGAACTCGTAGAACGTGGCCTCAGCGACCGGGACGCTCGGGCCGTGCTCCTCGTAGGCGCCGAGGT
>JBIOZO010000016.1:0-6382 GCA_044871215.1 Gaiellaceae bacterium
CGCAGCGGCGCGGGGAGGATCTCGAGGCCGGAGGGGTGCTTCGTCGTGTAGCCCGCGAGCTTCTCGGAGTCGAGCTCGCCCGGAGCCGTGACCAGGTCGTAGATCGTCTTCTCCGGCTCGATCCCGAGCATGATCGCGGCGTCGCCGAACTGCAGGTCGAGGTCGAGCAGCAGCGCCCGCTTGCCCCAGTGCTTGGCGAGCGAGGTGCCGAGGTTCGTGGCGGTCACCGTCTTGCCGGTGCCGCCCTTGGGCGAGAAGACGGTCACGAGACGGCCGTGCCGGCGATCGTCGCCGTTGAGGCGCTTGCCGACGTGGCCGGCCTTGCGGATCGAGAAGACCACGTTGTCGGTCAGCTGCGGCAGCAGCAGGACGTCGGCGACGTCGTGCTCGAGCGCCTCCTCCAGCAGGGCCGGGGAGCCGTTCGAGGCGAGCAGGATCAGCGGCGCCCGCGTGTGCTCGCGGATCGCCGCCAGCTCGTTGACCGGCAGCGTGGCTGCGCGGGTCGCGTGCAGGACGACGTTCAGGTGACCGCCGGTCAGCGTCGCGGCGGCCTCGGTCACCTGCGTCGCCGACCCGACGAGCTCGACCTCGGGATGGGCGCCGAGCGCCTCCCGCAGGTCCGGCAGCCCGTCGCAGTCGCCCGTCACGTAGATGCGGTTCGGGCTCTTGGTTGCGAATTCGTTGCCGTTGCTCATCGTGGCCTCCTAGCGGCCCAGCGTCTTGCGTTGGCCGGCACTGAGGCCGCCAGTGAGGACGCTTCCGAAGCTGTCGAGGTGGTCGGGACTGTCGGCGTCGTGCGTGCTCGGGCGGAGCTCGAGGTGCCACCGCTCCGGGCCGGTGCCGCCGGCGTTGGCGAGCATGTACTGGATCTTCTGGGCCTGGCTGTCGGTCAGGGCCAGCATCACGTTGTAGTCCGAGTTCGAGCCGCCGGTCAGCTTGCTGCCGGGCGGAGGGGTGCTCGGTGCCCGGAGCACCTTCAGGTCGCGAACGAGCACGCGGCTGAAGTAGATGTCCTGGTCGCCCGGCTTCTTCAGGGCGGCGACGAAGTCGACGCTGTCGCCGTCCTTGACGACGCCGGCGAGCAGCTGGTTCTGGTCGCCCTCGAGCGAGACCGCCCGGAGCGTGCCGCTCAGCTGGGCCCGGACGCCGACGTGGGTGCGCGGGCTGAAGCGGCGTGTGGTGACCTGCTCGCCCTCGAGCGTCGGCTCGGTGGCGACGAGGCCCGCGAGCTGGTCGGCGCTCGAGATCGCACCCGGCACGACGCTGCGCCTGGGCACGTCCAGCGTCGAGAGCTGGCCCGCGACGTCGGCACCGGCGGCGCCGACGGCAATGTCCTTCTTGGCAACGAGCACCGTCACGTGGTCCTCGCCGCGCTGCACGTGCCGCTTGTAGCTGGTCACGTAGAAGCTCGTGAGCAGCGCGGCCACAGCGGCGAGGGCGACCGCGATCAGGATGTTTCTAGCTCGATATGCCATTGATGTTTCTCTCTCCTGGGTGAGGGGTTATCCGACGAGCTGGACTTTCTTCACGCCGAAGTAGGGGTTGCCGCCGGTGGTCACCTGGATCCCGTCGGCGGTGTAGCTCGTGAAGTGGCCGGTGATCGTCCCGCTGCTCCCGCTCGGATTGAACGAGGTGACGACGAATCCGACCCAGCCGATGATGTCGTACTTCGCGTTGGATCCAGGGCCCGTGAGCAGGCGGTAGACCGGGAACAGCACTTCCTTCCCGAGGATCTGCGTCATCGCGTCCTGGAACTGCGAGTTGTTGAAGTTCGCCGACGGGGCGGAGTAGTACTGGCCCAGGGGCAGGTAGTCCCCGTAGCCGTGCAGGAGCCAGTCGGCCAGGGTGCCGGCGCCCACGTTGCCGTCCGGGTCGCCGTAATTGAGGTTCAACAGGCCGAACGCGCCGGCCCCGTTGCCGCCGCCCTTCTGGTGGAGGTCTTCAAGGTCGAGGGTCGTGGAAGTCGTGAAGTCCGGGTTGCACGTCGGGTGCGACGAGGGCCCGGTGCAGTTCAGCAGCGGGTGCTTGTAATGCACGACGATCGGCGCGACGTACTTCACGGAGGAGACGCCCTCCGACCTCGCCTGCGCCGTCGAGCCGACGGTCACGCTCTTCCGTCCGAAGATCTTCGAGAAGAAGCCGGGCGCCGACCGCTTGACGGTGACGGTCAGCGTGTCGTTGCTGACGATCTTCGACGAGATCGCGACCGTGCCGGTCCCGAGGCCGCCGTTCTTGGTGGCGTACTGCTTTGCAAGCGTGGTCGCCTGGGCGGGATTCTCGGGCAGCGACTGCGCGCCGGCGAGGGCCGCGGCGTCGGCGGTCGACTGCGTCGCGCGGTCGGCGCGGTACCACGAGCCGAGGTCGAGCACGAGGGCCGCCATGCCGAGCAGCACCACGAGAAAGACGAGTGTCAGGACCGTTGCCTGGCCGCGATCGCTTCGAGGGTTCATTCCACACGCTCCGTGGTAGTGCTCGAGAGCCGGCCGGATTTCACGACCATGCCGAGCAAGCTGATTCGATAGGGGTAGGTCGCGGTGACCGTGACGTCGGCGCCCGGCTGCCACGTCGAGGTGCAGCTGGGGCTGAGGTCGGATTGCGTGAGGTCCGTCGAGGCGGTGCGGATCGCCGTCACACATGCCCCTGAGGGATTGCTCAACTGCCGGCCGACGGCGGCTTTTCGCGCGCCGGCGCGGGTCGCATCCGTCAGGGTGACGTAGTTGTTGAAAGCAATCCCGAACTGGATGACCGCAAAGAGGAGCAGTGCCAAGATCGGCAAAGCCAGCGCGAATTCAGTCAGCGACTGACCCTGTTCTGAAGTGAATTCGATTTTGCGGCGAGAAGAGATATTCACGGGAGTTCTTTCTGTAGAGCGGGAGTGGGAGTGGGCCCCTTCTCGCGAAGGGGCCCCCTACCGGAGAAGCTGCGGTGGTTCTAGCCAGGCAGAATGCCGGCGACGTTCTCGATCGCAGCGCGGACGTTGTCAGAGAGGAGCGTGATCGCACCGATCACGGCGAGCGTGATCACGGCGAGGACCACGCCGTACTCCGCCATCGTCTGCCCCTCCTCGCGATTGCGGAGCGAGAAAGCGGCGGTCTGCACGAAGGTGAAGAGCTTCAGCATCTGTGTCACCTCCCTTCGCTGATCGATGCGCACGCGTTCGCGCGCGGAATTCCCGGAGGAAAAAGCACGTGATCGATAGAAAGGCGGTGGCGGACGAGCCGTTCGATTTTGCGGGCGATGCGCTTGGTCACGCCGGGGAAACCTCCGGACTGTCTCGGCGTGGCCGCGCCGCCTATGGCTCAACTGCGGCGATCATCGTTCTAAACGGGTCAGCGGCTCATCCCTCGTGCAAGGGATCTCCGGCGCGACTCCCTTGTTTGGGGGAAGGGCGGCGGGGGCCGGCGCCGATAGTGCTCCCAAGTCCGTTCGGCCCGCGGATGCAGACAGTCAGATCCGCGCCGACGTGGCGGCCCACCGGCGCCCGACCAACGGGAGCAAAAGGCAATGCCACGACGGAAGTCCTTGACCAGGCGGTTCCTCCAGCATCTCCTCCTGATCTCGCTCGCCAGGACGATCCTGACCGCCATCGGTCGGGGCCGGTCTTGGGACGAGTGGGACGAGGGGAAGCTGGTCGAGGCCGCGCAGCCGCGCAAGTCGCAGCTCCGCTTCGCGAAGACCCTGTGCTTCAGCGCCCTTTTCTTCGCCGGGCTCGCCCTCTCCGCGGGCGCGGGTAACACCCTGCGCTCGGCGTTCGAGGCCGACGGCGCGTCGCCCGCGACCGGCGCGTCCGGGCCGAGCGGCGCTACCGGCGCGACGGGTGTGACGGCTGCCGCCGCGCCTTCGCAGGAGGCGGTTCGGTCCGTGATCACCCAGGCGCCGGCGGCACCCGTCGTCCGCCCGACCGCGACCCAGACCGCGCGCGTCGCCACGCAGGCGACGACCGCCGCCGCCTCGAGGCCCGTGGCCTCGGCGACCGTCGCGCCTACCAAGAAGGCCGCGAGCGTGGCGACCAAGGTCGCGCGTCCCTCGCGCACGGTCAGCGCCCGCCCGCACGCCTCGAAGAAGCACCAGGCGCCTGCTCCCAAGGCTCCGGCGCTGGATCCGGAGACCGCCGCGTTCCCCTCGGCGACCGTGTGGCTGAACCGCGCCGCGCCCGACCCGACGCCGCCGGCGGCCCGCCTCAAGCTGAGCTTCGCCCGCCAGCTCGTCACCTACTCCCGTGCTGCGCACGTCGACTGGGCGCTGGTGCTGGCAACGCTTCGGGCCGAAGGTCATAACACCCGCGCCCCGGCGAGCGCCTCCGGCCTCCATACGCTCGCGTTCAAGCTCGCGAGCTTCGGCGGCCAGGCCAACCCGTGGGCCGCCTCGCTCGCCTACTCGAGCGACACCGCGATCGCCGACCGCGTGGTTGCGCTCAGGCACTACTACCGCGCCGTCGGCCTCGCGAGCCTCGTCAGCGGCCTGCTCTCGCAGAAGGCCGACCTGCAGGACCGCGTCCTGCACGACTCGCGCCTGTCGATCTACCCCGGCGGGCGGCAGGACGTCGCCAAGGGCCGCGTGGACGTCCGCGTCCTCGCCGTGATGCTCTACCTGGCCGAGGCGTACCACCAGGTGACGGTCTCGTGCCTGATCAGCGGCCACCACCTGTACGCACGGCCCGGCGTCGTCTCCGCGCACATCTACGGCCGCGCCGTCGACATCGCCGCGCTCAACGGCACCCCGATCTTTGGGCACCAGCAGCCCGGCGGGATCACCGAGCAGGCCGTCCGCAGCATTCTGATGCTGCCGGGCGGGATGCTCCCGGCCCAGGTCATCTCCCTGCTCGGCATGGGCGGCCCGTCGTTTGCTCTCGCCAACCACGCCGACCACATCCACGTGGGGTTCTAGGCGTTGGCTTTGCCTCAGGTCGCACTGGCGAACGACGACGGGCACGTCGTCTGCGAGCACTGCCTCCTGGCGGAGACGGCGCTCGCCCGCCTGCGCGGCCTCCTTGGCCGGAGCGGCCTCTCCTCGGGTGAGGGGATGCTGCTCCGGCCGGCGTCCTCCATCCACACCGGCTTCATGCGGTTTGCGATCGACGCCGTGTTCCTCGACCGCGAGGACCGGGTGCTCAAGGTCGCAGCCGAGCTCTCGCCTTGGCGGATGGCAGCTTGCAAGGGCGCCCGCGCGGTGCTCGAGCTCCCGGCCGGCGAGGCCCAGAGGCGCGGGCTTAGGCCCGGGGTCTCGCTGACGCAGGTCTGGCGGAGCGCACCGGGCTCGAACCCGGCGCGCCCGCCGGGCCCTGCCACACCTCGCCCCAGCTGAACTCGGCAACGCCCTGTGGTATGAGGGGCGTATGAGCGAGTCGGTGCTGGTGGTGGACGACGACGGCGATGTGCGCGCGCTGGTCGCGGAGCTGTTGAGCCGCGCGGGCTACCGCGTCAGCCAGGCCGAGAACGGACGCGAGGCGTTGAAGATCCTCTTCGACGAGAGGCCCGACCTGATCGTGCTCGACGTCTCCATGCCCGAGCTCGACGGCTGGGGGACGCTCGAGCGGATCCGCGAGCTGAGCGACGTGCCGGTGATGATGCTCACCGCGCTCGGCGCCGAGCTCGAGAAGGTGCGGGCGCTGCGGGCCGGGGCCGACGACTACATGACCAAGCCGTTCGGGCGGCAGGAGCTGCTCGCGCGCGTCGAGAACCTGCTGCGCCGAGCACCGTCGCGCCAGCTGCGGGAGGCCTACCGCGACGGCCGGCTGGAGGTCGACTTCGCGCAGCGCCGCGTGCGCGCCGGCGACGAGACGATCGAGCTGACGCCGCTCGAGTTCCGGCTTCTGACCGCATTCGTCGACAATCCGGGGCAACTGCTCGCCCACGACCAGCTGCTCGAGCTCGCCTGGGGCGGCGAGCGGGGCTCCTCGCGCGATCAGGTGAAGCTCTACGTCGGTTACCTGCGTCGCAAGCTTGCGGCGGCCGGCGTTCCCGCCGAGTCGATCGAGACGGTGCGCGGCTTCGGCTACCGCTACCTGCCCGGCTGACGGCGATAGGTTTTGCGCATGGACCCGGCCACCGCTAGCTCGGTCGCCGCCCGGGCGCGCACGGAGAACTTCCCCGTCGCGTCGCTCCTGTTCCCGCGCGCGTTGCGCCGGCACCTGCGCGCGATCTACGGCTTCGCCCGGCTCGTCGACATCCTCGGCGACGAGCTGAGCGGCGACCGGCTGGCCGCGCTGGACGCACTCGAGGCGCAGCTCGAGGCCTGCTACGAGAGCGAGCCGAGCTGGGAGGTGATGCGCGAGCTGCAACCGACGGTCCGCGCGTGCTCGCTGCCGCGCGAGCCGTTCCTACGCCTGATCGAGGCGAACCGCATCGACCAGCGGGTCTCCGCGTACGAGACGTGGGCCGAC
>JBIOZO010000017.1:0-3388 GCA_044871215.1 Gaiellaceae bacterium
GCCGTCGTCCGTGAGCTCGCACCGGTCGTCGAAGCACATGAACGCCTCGGGCACGAGCACCGACGGCTCGTCCAGCACGACCGCGCGTGGGAACTCGAGCGCCTGCCGCAGCTGCTGCTGCGCCAACACCGTGCCGCTGCGGCCGGTCGAGGCGCCCATCAGCGCCACCGGCTTGTTGGTGAGCGGCGAGCCGAGCGGCGGGCGGGATGCCCAGTCGATCGCGTTCTTGAGCGCGCCCGGCACGCCGCGGTTGTACTCGGGCGTCGCAATCAGCAGCGCATCGGCGTCACGGATCGCGGCCTTCAGTGCCACGACGCGCTCGGGGTCGCCGGCTGCCTCGACGTCGCCGTCGTAGAACGGGAGGTTGCCGATCTCGAACTCGACAAGCTCGACGCCGTCCGGCAGGAGCTCGCGCGCCGCGCGCAGGAGCGCGCGGTTGTACGAGCCCTGGCGGAGGCTGCCGGCGATTCCCAAGAGCTTCATGCGGCTTACGCCTCCTTGGCGGCCGAGACGGCCGCCGTGACCTCGACGCGCGTGGAGCCCCAGTCGAAGGCGCCTCGCGCGTCGATCAGTACGCGCTCGTCACCGGCCTTGCCCTGGCCGTGACCGCGAACGCGGCCCTCGAGCTCGACCTCGAACGGCGAGCCCTTGACGATCAGGGTGCCGCGCGCGAGGAAGCGCTCGGAGTCGAGCGGCTCGATCGCCGTGGTCTCGAACCTGATCTCCGGATCCTGCGCCGCACCGAGGAAGTCGGGCGACGTCAGGTGCGCGTCGCGCCGCTCGTTGTCGGTGCGCAGACTGTCGACGCGGATCGTCCCGGCGAGCGACGGCTGCTCGCCACCCTCGATGCGGCCCTCGAACTCCGTGAAACGGCCGTTGATCGAGCTGACGAGGTCCGTCGTGTCGGTGACCTGGAACCCGATCGTGGTGTGCACCGGGTCGACGATCCACGTCCCGGCGGGGATGACCTCGGCGGCGATGATGGTGGTGCTGGGCATCTGGCGTTTCCTTTCGGTCGGCTATACTTGAGTCGTCAACAATAGTAGCGAATAAAGTTGAGGCGTCAAGTATTGAGCACGCAAGCACCATTCCGTACCAGCCCCGAGACCCAGACCTGGGTTGCGCTCCTGCGCGCCCATGCCACGAGCATTCGACGCTTCAACGCCGAGCTCGTCAGCGAGCACGGCTTGACGCTGAACGACTACGAGGTCCTGCTCCGGCTCTCGCGCGCGGAGGATCGACGGCTGCGGCGCGTCGACTTGGCCGAGCAGGTGCTGTTGACGCCGTCCGGCATCACGCGGTTGCTCGAGGGACTCGAGCGCGCGGGCTTCGTCGAGCGCGCCTCGTGCGAAGCTGACGCCCGCGTGACCTATGCCCAGCTGACCGACGAGGGTGACGCGAAGCTTCGGGAGGCGTCGAGGACGCACGTCGCTGGGATCCGCTCTTTCTTCCGCGAGCGCTTCTCCGAGGACGAGGTGCGAGCCCTCGGCGGGCTGCTCGAGCGGCTCCCGCTCGACCCGGCCGAGGACGTCGAATGCACGCCCTGAGAAAAAGCTCGCAAAGAGCGCACACGAGTTTTTTCAGGGCCTTGTACGGACCTGGCCTCGCCGTTAGGTTGCCTCTTGCGCCGAGCACGGAGCGCGAGTAGGACGAAGCTTCACCGGAAGGCAGTACGCGGAAGCGGAAGGTCAGCCGGGCGAAGTGGACGAAAGCGAAACCGGCTCGGCGAATTTTTTTGGTCCAACGCGGAATACGGCGGCCTCGGGGGCCGTTCTAGTGGTTGGTGGCGAACGCCCGCACGTTCGCCCGACACCCACGAAGCAAAGGATGTGAGGAAGAACTGAGCACCACGCTTGAACTTGCTTTCCCTGCGTTCCTCGAGGAAGCCGAGGAGCACGAGTCGATCGACGAGGCCGCCCTGGAGGCGTTCGCGCTCGAGCACGATCTCGACGAGGACGACCTCGCCGAGCTGCGCGCCGAGCTCGAGGCCCGGGAGGTCGAGATCGTCCAGCCGCCGGCGGACGAGCCGACCGCCCCTGCCCATGCCCAGGCAGCCGTGCCGACCGACGCGCTCTCGCTCTTCATGCACCGGGCCGGCCGCTACCCACTGCTCACGGCAGCGGAGGAGGTCGCGCTCGCAAAGCGTGTCGAGCGGGGCGACGCCCAGGCCAAGGAGCGCATGATCAACTCGAACCTGCGCCTGGTGATCTCGATCGCCAAGCGCTACCAGCGCAAGGACCTGCCGCTGCTGGATCTCGTCCAGGAGGGCGTGATCGGGCTGAACCGTGCCGTCGAGAAGTTCGACTGGCGGAAGGGGTTCAAGTTCTCGACCTACGCCACCTGGTGGATACGCCAGGCCTGCCAGCGGGCGATCTCGAACCAGTCGGCAACGATCCGCATCCCCACGCACGTGAACGAGCGGCGCGTCAAGCTCGCGCGTGCCGAGACGCGGCTCGAGGCCAGGCTGGGCCGCAAGCCCACTCGTGAGGAGCTCGCGGAGGAGTCCGAGCTCGAGCTGGTACACGTCGAGGAGGCGCTGGACGCCGTGCAGGCCAACGTCTCGCTGAACCGGCCCGTCGGCTCCGAGGACGACGGCGAGCTGGGCGACCTGTTCGGCGACGACGGCGCGGCGAGCCCCGAGGACGAGGCGGTCGACTCGGTTCGCCGGCGCGAGGTGCGGCGCGCGATCGCGTCGCTGCCCGAGCGTCAGCGCCGGATCGTCGAGCTCCGCTTCGGGATCGGCGGCGAGCCGCAGGCGCTGGAGGCGATCGGCAAGGAGCTGGGGATCACGCGCGAGCGCGTGCGCCAGCTCGAGGCCGAGGCCCTGGCGCGGCTCCAGGACGAGCTTGCCTTCGCAGCCTAAGCGGTAGGACGCTCTACCACTTGGATCGGCGTCCGCGCCGGCTCGTGTAGACGAGCTTCGCGGGCGCCGATTTCATTCCAGCGTCCTCGAACTGCTCCTTGTGGCCGAGGCGGCGAGCAACGCGGCTCGTGTCGGCCTGCTGTTCCGGCAGCACGAACGTGATCGCCGTCCCGCTCCGGCCTGCCCGCCCGGTGCGGCCGGTGCGGTGGACGTAGCCCTTGTCCTCCTCGGGCGGGTCGAAATTGATCACGTGGGTCACGTCGTCGAGGTCCAGGCCGCGCGCCGCGACGTCCGTCGCGACGAGCGTGCTGACCTTCCCGCTCTCGAACTGCGCCAGCGCGCGCTCGCGGGCGCTCTGCGACATGTCGCCGTGCATCGCGGCCGCGCGCACGTCGTGGCGCTTGAGCTTCTGCACGAGGCGGTCGGCGCCGCGCTTGGTGCGGACGAAGACGAGCGTCGAGCCGCCCTCGCGGATGTGCTCGACGAGCGTCTCGACCTTCGAGTCCGCCGTGACCGAGACGAAGC
>JBIOZO010000018.1:0-6889 GCA_044871215.1 Gaiellaceae bacterium
CTCGCGGATCGGGTGGGGCGCGGCCGTCCGCTCGGCTTGCCTGGCCGCCGCCTTCGCGGTCTTGCCCTTCCTGCCGGACACCTCGCTCTCGACCGAGGCCTGGCTCGGCGTCGGCCTGGCGGTCGCCATCCTTGGCGTGGCCGCGCTGGCCGTCGCGCTGCTCGCGCTGGCCCGCGAGGTCGGTGAGCTGCGGATCGCCGTCGCGCCGCAGGCCGCGCTCTCCCTCGACCACGAAGGCCCCGAGCTCGGCGGGCGCGTCGGCCTGATCGAGCGCTTCGACCGTCGCGCGGCGCTCGCGGTCGCGGTCTTCACCTCGCCCGGCTGCTCGCTCTGCGCCGCGCTCGAGCCGTCGTTACGGCTGCTCGAACGCGATCCGGAGGTCGAGCTCCGCGTGTTCGACGAGCACGAGCATCCCGAGGCTTGGGAGTCGCTGGCGATCCCGGGCAGCCCCTACGCGGTCGTTCTCGCCTCCACGGACGGCGAGGTGCTCTCGAAGGGCACGTTCAACTCGCTCTACCAGCTCGAGTCCCTGCTCGGCCCGGCGGAAGTGCGTGCTTAGCGAACACGTCGCGGGCGCGACCTCGCGCCGCGGCTTCCTGGCCCGCACGGGCCGGCTGCTGCTCGGCGTGGCCGGCGGCGGCTTCGTGCTCGGCGCGCTCAAGGCGCAGAAGGCCGAGGCCTACCACTTCTGCGGCCACATCTACACGACCGGCTCCTGCCCGCACCCCACCGGGCTGCCGCGGATCGATGCGCACGGCTTCCCGCTGCGCGCGGCCGACGGCAAGCCCGTAGACGACCTCGGCCGCCCGGTGGACAAGCTCGGCCGTCCCGTCGACTCGCGGGGCGACCTGCTGCGCGACCCGGACGGCAACCCGCTCCCGCAGGCCCCGCGCACGCGCGTGTGCACCAAGGCCGGCCGCGAGCACGGCTTTCACGGCCAGGTCGACGGCGCCTGGTACCGCTGCTGCAACGGCCACGTCCGCAAGCTCGTCGACTGCTGCGGCTACACGAGGTACCGGATCAACGGCGACTACGCGCTGACCGGCTACTGCTACAGCGGCCGGCACGTGTTCTGCGTCATGTACTACGACACCAAGATCGCGTGCTGACGCCGGCGCTCGTCCTGACCGCGCTGCTCGTCGGGCTCGCCGGCGCGTGGTCGCCCTGAAGCCTCTCGATGGTCGGCACCGTGCGTGCCGCGCGTCATCGGGCTAGGGCGGGAGCCGCGTTCACGGCCGGGCTCGCACTCGGTGCGGCGGCGATCTTCACCGCACTCGGCGCACTCGGAGCGCTGATCAGCGGCCGCGCCGTGGTGATCGCGGCGGTTGCGCTGGGCGTGGTCGCGGTGGCCAGCGACGCGCTCGGCCTACGGGTGCGGCCGCAGATCCGCTTCCAGGTGCCCGAGCCGTGGCGCCGGACGATGCCGCTCCCGCGCGCGCTCTTCCTTTACGGCCTGCTGCTCGGGACCGGCCTCACCACCTACGTGCCGGCGACCGCGGCCTGGGCGCTGCCCGCCCTGAGCCTCGCGCTCGGCGACGTGTGGGCCTCGCTCGCGATCGCGGCCGGGTTCGCCGCCGGCCGGGCCTTGCCCGTCCTGTTCCTGCGCGAGACCACGATCGCCGAACGGCCGCGCGGCTTGCGGCTCGTGCGCGTCCTCGCCGCCGCGTCGCTGCTGGCCGCGCTGGTGGCCGGTCAGGTACAGGCGGCGGGCACGGTCGCCTCGCCCGGCGGCGACCCGAGCGTCGAAGGAACGGAGGTCGCCTGGCAGCAGCCAGGCGTCGGCGGCTTTCTACGCAAGGACGGCGCGACGACGCAGCTGCCCGGCGACGACCCGGCAATCGGCGCGACCTTCGCCGCGTGGCACACCGGGCCGTCGCTGACGGTCGCCGACCGCACGACGCTGGCCCCGATCCTCCAGGACGACGTTCCGGGCGTGCAGAAGCTCGCGATCTCTCGCAGCTGGCTCGCCTACCGCACGCCGACCGAGATCCACGTCCGCCCGGTCACGCAGATCGGCCCGGGAACGACGGTCGAGAAGGTGCGCCAGCCCGCAACGCTCGGCCGGCCGGCGCTCGGGGTCGACCTCGTCGCCTTCCACCGCGCGACGCAGATCGGTAGCTGGATCACAGCCGTGAACGTGGTCTCCGGCAAGCGCCTGCGGCTCCGCTACTCACAGGACGCGCAGCTGTTGAACCCGTCGCTGCTCGCAGGCCGGCTCCTCTACGTCCGCTCCTCGCGTTGCTCGCAGCAGCTCGTGCTTGGGCGCCTACACGGCGGCGACAAGGTTCTCTACGAGCTCGGCCCGCTCGCGGGCCAGGACGCCGGGCACGAGCGCCACCACACGAACCAGGGCGAGCACCTGCCCTGCCCGCATAAACCGCGAGTCACCACGAAGATGCTCTGGACGACCGCGCTCTCGCCCACGACGGCTTACGTGACCGTGCTCCGCCCGGCCCGCGGCGGCCGCACCGTCCCCACGCTCCTCGCGGTCGCTCGCCGCTGACGCGTAACGCTGGTCGCGTTGGCGCGACTGATGGGAGACAATCACAGGGGTCGCCTGGAGGGAACGATGGATCGGATCTACGTGCAGACGAACGACGCCGAGCGGAACGCCGTGGTCGCGTTCGACCGCGGCGACGACGGCAAGCTCGCCACGGTCGGGCAGTTCGCCACCGGCGGCCGGGGCTCGGGCACGCCGCACCTCGCCTCGCAAAGCTCGATCGTCGTGAGCGGCGAACGGCTGGTGGTGACGAACGCCGGCAGCGACGAGCTCTCGCTCTTCCACGTCACTGCGGACGGGCTCGAGCTCGCGGGGTGCGTGCCGACCGGCGGCAGCCACCCGACGAGCGTCGCCGTCCACGGCGAGCTTGTCTACGTGCTCAACAACGGCTCGCCCGGGATCGCCGGCTTCTCGCTGGCCTCGCTCGAGCCGATCGAGGGCTCGCAGCAGCAGCTGGCCGCAGAGGCCGACCCGGCGCAGATCGCCTTCACGCCGGACGGCCGCGCGCTGGTCGTGACCGAGCGCGGGACCAACAGCATCAGCACGTTCGAGGTCGACGAGCACGGGGTCGCCAGCAACCTGCAGACGACCGCCTCCTCGGGCGCGACGCCGTACGGCTTCGACTTCGCCGGCGACTCGCTGGTCGTGACCGAGGCCTTCGGCGGCGAGATCGGTGCCGCCGCCGCCTCGTCCTACTCGCTCACCGACGGAGGGCTTCGGCCGGTCAGCGCCTCGGTCGCCGACACGCGCAGCGAGGTCTGCTGGGCCGCGGTCACGCGCGACGGTCGCTTCGTCTACGTGACGAACTTCGGCGACGGCACGATCTCGAGCTACGCGATCGGCGCGGACGGCTCGCTCGAGCTGCGCGAGGCCGTGGCCGCCTCGACCAATCCTGGTGAGAAGGGCGTGCGCGACGAGGCGATCACCGGCGACGGCCGCTTCCTCTACGCGCTGGACGCCGACGCGCGCCGCGTGTACGGCTGGTCTGTCGGCGAGGACGGCTCGCTGACTCCGGTCGGCGACGCGGACGGCCTGCCCGAGACGGTCGCGGGACTGGCCGCGTCGTGAGCATCATCTCGCGGGGATTTCGCGGGCGGCGCCAGGACGGGCCGCCCGACCGCGTCCCGCCGGGGCAGTACCTGACGGACGACTTCCCGGTGCTCTCGGCCGGCCCGACGCCGCACACGCCGCTCGAGGAGTGGACGTTCGACATCCGCGGCGGCGCGGCGCCGGTGCGCTTCACGTGGGAGGAGTTGCAGGCGCTGCCGAGCGAGGAGATCACGAAGGACATCCACTGCGTGACCAAGTGGTCGAAGCTGGACACCGTCTGGCGCGGCATCTCGGTCGACACGCTGCTCGACGCGGTCGAGCACGACGCCGGCTACGCGGTCGCCTTCTGCGACGGCGGCTACACGACCAACCTGCCGATCGAGGATCTGACGGACGGCAAGGCGTGGGTGGCCTACGAGTACGACGGCGAGCCGCTCGAGCCGGAGCACGGCGGCCCCGCGCGGCTGCTCGTCCCGCACCTCTACTTCTGGAAGAGCGCCAAGTGGGTGCGCGGCCTCGCACTGCGCGACGAGGACGAGCCAGGCTTCTGGGAACAGAACGGCTACCACCTGCGAGGGGACCCTTGGCTGGAACAGCGCTATTGGGGCGACTAGTCCGGCGCAGTCGGCACGGCGTCCGGGCTGAGCCCGGACGCCTCCGAACGGCATCGCAAGCGACGCCTCAGGACCCTTGGCCGGAGCAGCGGTACTGGGGCGACTGACATGGCTTGCCGCGACGGTCGCGGCGGTCCGTGACGAGACCTCGCGCGTGAAGACGCTCGAGCTCGAAGTCGACTGGGAGGGGCATCGCGCCGGCCAGCACCTCGACGTGCGACTCACCGCCGAGGACGGCTACCAGGCCCAGCGCTCCTACTCGATCGCGTCGGCTCCGGGCGAGCGGCCGGCGATCACGGTCGAGCGGCTCGAGGACGGCGAGGTCTCGCCCTACCTCGTCGACGAGGTGCGCGAGGGCGACCGGTTCGAGGTGCGCGGGCCGATCGGCGGCTACTTCGTCTGGGACGGCGACGAGCCCGACCCCGTACTGCTCGTCGCGGGCGGCTCAGGCGTCGTTCCGCTAGCCGCGATGGCGCGGCACTGGAAGCGCGTCGGCAGCTCGGTGCCGATGCGCCTCCTCTACTCCGCCCGCAGCTGGGACGAGGTGATCTACCGCGACGAGCTCGACCGCCTCGGGATCGGCGTCACGTACACGCTGACCCGCGAGCAGCCGGAGCGCTGGCAGGGCTACTCGCGCCGGATCGACGACGAGCTGCTGAGCGAGGTCGCGTTCCCGGCTGCGGAGAACCCGCGCGTGTACGTGTGCGGCTCGACCCACTTCGTCGACGCCGCCGCAGACGGCCTCGTCCGGCTCGGCTACGAGCCGGCCTCGATCCGCACCGAGCGCTTCGGAGCGACGGGATGATCGAGCCGCGCACGCTCGACGGGAACGCGATCGGCGGCCTGCTGCTGGAGCTGTTCGGTACCGAGCTGACCGCGGCGCCATGCGTCTGCGGGGGCTGCGGCGCCCGTGAGGAGATGGCGCGCCTCGACGTCTACGTTGACTGTCCGGGCGTCGTCGTCCGCTGCCGCCACTGCACCGACGTGATGATCGCGATCGTCCGCGGCCCCACCCGTACGTGGATCGATCTGAGCGGCACTCGCGGCCTGGAGCTGTAGGCTCGGCCGATGCGAAGGCGACTTGAGCGGGCGATCCTCGGCGCGTTGATGAGCATGGTCGCGTTCTTGGTCGAGCGCCGCCTCGTGAAGGCAATGACGAAACGTCACTAGCCGGCGTCAGCGACGGCGCGCACGCTTCAACGGGCAACGCGTCAGGTCGCGGGGCGGAGGCTGGACCACCCTCTTGATCCCGAGGGCGAGCCGGAGCGACGCGAACTTCGCGAGGCCTCCGCAGTCGGCTTCGACCTCGTCGAACGGACGCTGCCGCGGGGCCCCCTCGAGGTCGGACTGCTGCACGTGCGTCAACTCGTGGCCGAGGACGAAGATCCAGACCCCGAGCGGCGCCGCCTTCGCTGTGCGCCAATGATCGAACGCGAGGCACGCCGCCAAGGGCAGCGCGACCTGCCGCTGCTCGTAGCGCCAGAGCCCGTAGACCTCGCTCTCGTGCCCCTTCTCGTCGGGGTAGGCCGACCGGACGAGCGCCGCCCAGTCTTGACGGTCATAGCAGCCGACGGTCGCGCCGTACGGGGCCGCGGCCCGATCCGCTCGCGCCGAGTCGTGGACCGCGCCCGACGCGGTCGTCGCGAGCACGAGCACACAGCCGGCGAGCCCGACGAGCGTCGCGGCGAAGGATGAGAGGGCCGCGGCCAGGCCGCGGCCCTCTCGCCGATCGTTCAGTTCCGCGAATCCAGCAGCTGATGCTGCCACTGGCTTTGATCCGTCTTCGCGCGGTTCGAGACATCGGTGGTGCCGGTCGACGTCGCCGCCTGCGTTGCCGAGCTCGGGTCGCCGGAGATGTTCCCGCCGGCGGTCGAGCTAGGCGTGTTCGAGTTGACCGCGTTCTGTTTGCTGACCGCTGCACCTGCGGCCCACTGATTCGTGGACGCCAGCTGCAGACCCAGCTGAGCGCCACCGGCCCCGCCGGAACCGGCGGAGAAGCCCTCATGGCCGTCCTTCCGGCAGCCGCAGTCCTTGCTGCCGCCGATGTCCTGCTTCAGGCCCTGGTCCTGATCCGTCTTGGCCCGATTGCTGACATCGGTGTAGGCGTTGGACGTCGCGGCCTGCGTCGCCGAGCTCGGACCGGAGTACACGTTCCCACCGGCGATCGAGACAGGCGAGTTGCCGTTGACGGCGTTCTGGTCGCTCTTGGCGATGCCGGCCGCCCACTGGTTCGTCTCGGCGGACTGGACACCGGCCTGGAAGCCGCCCGCTCCGCCGGAGCCGGCGGAGAAGCCGTCGTGGCGGGTCTTGTCACAGCCACAGTCCCTGCCGCCCAGGTCCTGATGCAGCCACTGGTCCTGATCGGTCTTAGAGCTGTTCGAGACGTCAGTCGTGGCGTTCGAGGTCGCCGTCTGGGTCGCGCTACTCGGGCCGGAGTACACGTTCCCACCGGCGATCGAGACGGGCGAGTTGCCGTTGACGGCGTTCTGATCGCTCTTGGCGATACCGGCCGCCCACTGATTCGTCTCGGCGGACTGGACACCGGCCTGGAAGCCGCCTGCTCCGCCGGAACCTGCGGAGAAGCCATCGTGGCCGTCCCTCCGGCAGCCGCAGTCCTTGCTGCCGCCGATGTCCTGCTTCAGGCCCTGGTCCTGATCCGTCTTGGCCCGGTTGCTGACATCGGTGTAGGCGTTGGACGTCGCGGCCTGCGTCGCCGAGCTCGGAC
>JBIOZO010000019.1:0-8709 GCA_044871215.1 Gaiellaceae bacterium
AACGCGAGCAGCGCCAGGACGGCGCCGATCGTCATGAAGAGGAACGCGAAGTTCCTCGAGCTCAGTGTCTTCGTCGATGTCACGTGCCCCACTCCCCTTTGTGAATAGCCGCAGTTGGCGGGAGCAAGGTCGCCCCCGGCGCGTTCCGTTGACGTGCCGGGCTGCGAAAACGACAGCACGCGGGAGCCACGCGCTCGGCTCGCGTCTGCTGTCGCCTTCCCGGCATCTGACCCTCTGATTACCTCGTCCCCTTCCGCAGTGTGCTTCCCCGCTGATGGCCTTGCGGGAGACGCATCCTCGTGGTGGGAAGCCGAGTTGCCAATGGGCCGTTCGACCCCACTTGCAACACATACGTCCCACCAGTTCGTCCCACCGCAGTCCAGCCTCCCAATGACTTCCTCCCTAGGCCGAGCAAGCCCTTTCGGCCGCTTCAGAGCATCGCGTCAAGGGCGCATCAAGTCACTAGACCTTTGGCCGGAAAGTGCGGCCGAAAGGTCCTGGGCCCTACAGCGCGCCGATCCGGGCCGGACGGCCGTCCAGGCGGTAGAGCCGCATGCCGATCGTCCGGTCGCGCGCGATCACGCGGCCGCGGAGGACGACCCAGGGATCCGCAAGCGCGTACTGCACCCGCAGCGGGGCGCCCGACCGGTCGACGAGCGTGCCCCTGCGAACCGCGAGCTTCTGCTCGGGCAATCCCGCCCAGCTCGGCTGGCGCAGGTAGTAGACGGTGCCGACGCTTCGGTTGAAGAACTCGTTTTCCCACACGACGTGCGGGTCGCCTCGGCCGGACCAGATGACCGGCACGTCGGCATTCGGTCCAACTGCTTCGTCGATCCAGCCCGTGGCCGAGCCGATCCAGAGCGCGGCGAACGACGACGTCGCGTGGGTGCGAACGACCGCGGTGCTCAGGACTGCGACCATCACCAGCACGACCAGGGAGGCCACGAGGGAGGGCAACCGCGGTGGCCGCAGCAAGACGAAGAGGCCTGCCAGCACGAAGCTGATCAGCGCGACGCGCAACTCGACGTGCGGTGCAGCTACGAGCGCCGGTCCGCGGCGGACGGCCCACGGAAGCAGGCCGAAGGCGTCCGGGATCTCGTCGTTGCGCACGTAGGTCGAGTAAGGAACGACGAGCGGGAGCGCTCCGGCAACCGCCGCTGCGACGACGATCTTCACGATCGATGCCGGCAGACGCTGTCGCAGCCAGGCTACGAGCGCGATCAGCAGCAGCGGCAGCGCGTGGAACGTGTAGCGGTCGACGATTCGCGAGGTCGTGTGGACGTCGTAGCTCGAGACGCTCGACACGAAGGCTGCGGTCGTGAGCAGCAGCCACAGAACCGCCGACCCGGCTGCCGCGCCGAAGACGCGGACGCTTCGATCGGTCCGGTTGAAGACGAGCGAGCAGAGGACTAGGAAGGCGGCGAACGGGAGGATCCCGGAATAGAGATCGAGCTCGCCCAGGTGGTAGACGAACCAACGCGCGACGCCGCCGGCCGAATAGCTCGCGTGCCAGACCACCGAGGCGTCCCCGAAGGCCGCCGAGGGCGACTGGCCCATCGCGAGCTGGCGCGCCACGACCGCGAGCGCGACGAGGCCCAAGGCGAGGTACGACGGCCAGAAACGTGCGGCGGAGCGAAACGCCTCACGCACGCGGGGCCGGGCATCCGCAGCAGCCGCATCACCGACGGCTACGAGGACGATCGCCGTGAGCAACGCGGGGACGAGCGCGATCGCTTCCGGACGCGTGAGCAGCGCTAGGCCGATCAGCACCAGTGCTCCCAGCTGCCGCTTGACCGTCGGCGTCTCCAGTGCGCGCACCGCTCCCCACACCGAGGCCACGAACAGCGGGAAGAACAGGTTTTCGGTCATCACGACGCCCGTGTACGCGAGCGACGGGATCGCGAGGCACAGCGCGGCCGCGGCGATCGCCCACCCGCGGGTCACCAGCCGGCGGGCGAGGAGGTAGGTGGGCACGGCCGCGAGGGACATGACGACGGAGTTGATCGCCTTGATCGCCAGGTAGGCGTGCGGGACGCTCTCGAACAGCGCGTACGCGGGCGAGATCAGGATCGGGTACAGCGGACCCGAGCCGAGGCTCGGGACGTCACGCACCGAAAAGTGACCGCCTGCGGCGAAGCTCTTGGCGAGCTCCGAGTACTTCAGCTCGTCCGCGAAGATCCACGGCGCCGGCATCCACCACGCGATCGCAAAGTGGATGACTGCGGAGAGACCGATCAGCGCGACCAACCACGTGGTCGTAGACGCGTGCGCGAGGCGGGCCAGCGCACGGCTGCGCGCGCGCGCCGGCACGGCTGCTGCCGCGGCCGGGTGAGCGCTCACGATCACGCCTCCGCCTGCCGCGCGCTCACGGCGAACATCGCGGCGACGGTCGCGAGCGCCAGCGTGATGCGGGCGACGTCAGCGTGGCTCTGACCGTTTGCCGACGCGAACCAGAACGGCAGCGGCACGATGATCCAGACGGCCGAGAAGCGTGGGCGGGCGAGCGCGAACGGGATCAGCAGCAGGACGAAGTAGTGCAGCCAGACGATCGGCGAAAGCAGTAGGGCGGCGCCGATGGCCGCCGTGAAGGAGAGGCGGTCGCCGTCCTGGCGTCGAGCCAGCAGGAGGACTGACGCGAGCGCGAGTACGCCCAAGCAGAAGGCGACGGCTCGGGCGGCACCACCCGGTAGCCCGAGCGCGAGTCCGAACGCCACCGCCGAGTAGCCCTGCGACTGCTCGACGTCCGCGAGGATCCTCAGCAGGCGCGTGTAGTCGCTGATGCCGGCGAAGCCGATCACCGCCCACGACGCGAGCGTGACGACGATCCCTCCCACGACGGCGGCGCCGGCTGCTCGGAATCGGCGAGTCGCGACGAGCCAGACGACGAGGGGCCAGAGGAAGACTTTCGTGGCCACGACTGCCGCGACTGCCGTCGCAGCTTTCGGCCAACTGCCGCGGAAGCGCCAGGCAAGAGCGACGCCGAGCGCCAACAGGACGCTGATTGCCCCGTTCCCGAACCCGCTCAGCACCGGCGCCATCAGGAATGCCGCGCCGTAGCACCGCCAGTCGTTCACCTCGAGCACGTAAAGCGTGAGCGCGAGAGCAGCGAACAGCACGCACAAGAAGATCGTGGCCGCCAGGTGGTAGGGCAGCAAGGCAAGCGGCGCGAATGCGAGCGCCGACTCGGGCGGATAGACGAACGAGCTCTGATGCGCGAGCAGGGCCGGGTCGGGCGGCGGGTACGGCGAGCGACCCGCCAGCACGTCCTTGCCGGCATGCCAGAAAACGCGAAAATCCCAGAAGTAGCGCCGCGGGCTCTCCACGGCCACGAGCGCCAGTGCCGCCAGGGGCACGAGTCCCAGCATGACGCGCTCAAGTGCCCGCCGGACGCCGGGTACCGTCGGCGCGGTGGAAGCCAGCGTCGTCATCTAGAAGCTCACGAAGTCGCTGCCCGAGAAGAACAGCGAGATGACCGCGCCGAGAGCCAGGAACGGCCCCAGGGGCATCGTTTGCTTCCGTGCATCGAGCCCCTGGCGTCCGATGATCACGAGCCCGCCGATTCCGGCGGCGAACATCCCCAGGAAGATGCCCAGGACGACGCCTTTTCCAAGGCCGGCGCCGAGCAGCATCGCGAACTTCACGTCGCCGAGGCCGAGCCCCGCCCGGTAGCTCAGGTAGGCGATCAGGAAGAAGAGCCCTGCTCCCAGTGTGGCGACGATCCACTCGACCGCCTGGTGCGGGAAGAACACGAGCTGCAACGCGAGGATCACTCCCGTCGCAGGGAGGACGATCCGGTTCGGCAGCAGGCCCCGCTCGATGTCGATCACCGAAAGCAGCACGAGCACGACGACGAAGAGCGCCGAGATGAACCCGCGGGCGCCGACGCCGAAGTGCATGAACGAAGCAGCGGCGAGCGCGAAGGCGACCGCGATTGCGAGCAGCTCGGGAACCTGGCGGTGAGGCACGGCCTTCGCGGTCACCGGAACCGGGGTCGTCGCGTCTGCGGTCATGCTGCAGCCTCCTCGAGCTTCAAGCGCTCACCGACTCGAACGCAGACGCGCTCGGCCTCCCCGGCCGCGAGCTCGAGCGCGGCTCGCGCCCTCACGCGAGTGGCCGCACGCCATGGCTTCAGGCGGGTGACGACGTCGACGACCGCCCCATCGCGGTCGAGGAAGACGACGTCGATCGGAAAGCGCATGAAGAAGGTGTGGATCGAGAAGGTCGGCTTGAGCAGCAGGCCATCTCCCTGCGAGAGCCCGGTCCGGCCGAGCAATCCGCGCGCGCGAGAGACAGGGCCGTCCGCGAGCTCGCAACGCTCGCAGACGACGCGGCCGCCTTCGCCACGCATCGCCACGATCTGTCGACCCTTTCTCGTCACTTGAGCGTGTCCAGAATCGAGTAGACCGCCGGCGCCAAGATGATCACGAAGATCGCCGGGAAGATCATGAACACCAGCGGGAACAGGATCTTGATCGGAGCCTTCTGGGCCCGCTCCTCGGCGAGCGCGCGACGCCGCTTGCGCATCTCGTTCGCCACGTTCCGCAGGATCTGCCCGATCGAGACTCCGAGCGTCTCGCCCTGAAGGACGGAGCGGATGAACGAACGGAGGCCCGGCGTCTCCGCCCGTAGCAGCAGGTTCTGCAGGGCTTCGTTGAGCGCCAGGCCCATCGTCTGCTCCTGCATCGTCAGCCGCAGCTCCTGGCCGAGTGCGCCACCTGTACGCCGACTGGCGATCCGGAGCGACTCGTTGAAGCCGACACCGGCTTCGACCGTCACGACGAGGAGGTCGATCAGCTCAGGCAGCTGAAGGTCGATCTCCATCTTCCTGCGCTTGGCGCGGCTCTGAACGATCCAGAGCGGTGCCCGCCAGCCGATCACGATCCCGAGCACGGCCGCGAGGATCGCGACGATCGTCGGCAGGCCCGCGGTGGCAAGCGCCCACAGGACGAGAGCCGGCACCGCGACCACGGAGATCGCGCGGTACCCCGCGAACTTCCTGGGCGTGACGGTGTACAGACCGGCTCCGACGAGCTCTCGCCGAATGCTGTCGCTGTCGATGCCCTTGAAGCGGGTCGCGACGACATCGCCGATCCTGGTGACGACGTCGTCGGCGCCCGTGCCGGCCCCCGAGTCCAGAAGCACGCTCTCCGTGCGTCCGGTGAAACCGTAGAGGTCGATGTTCTGGACGGTCGCGGCGGAGCGGACGCGGGCGAAGTTCAACGCCCGTACGCCGAGGATGACCGCGACGATCAGGAAAGTGAGTCCGATGATGAGCAAGAGGATCATCGGCTAGACCTTGATGTCCACGATCCGCTTGATCACCAGCGACCCGCCGACCACGAGCAGCGTGGCGAACACGAACAGGACGCGTCCGGACGTATGCGAGAAGAGCGGGTCGAGGTATCCCGGGTTCAAGAGCGCGATCGCCACCAGCAGCACGACCGGGAGGGCTGTGACGACCCAGCGCGACATGCGGCCCGCAGCGGTCAACGTCTTGATCAGGCGGCGCAGCTCCTGCCGTTCCCGCACCGTGTCGACCACCCGGTCGAGGACCTCGGCCGTGCTACCGCCGGTCTGGCGCTGGAGGGCGGCAACGAGCGCCACCTGTGCGAGGTCCTTGTTGTCCATGCGCTTGACCACCATGTCGAGCGCGTCCTCGAGCGGGCGGCCGAGCTGCTCCTCTGCGACGACTCGCGCGAACTCCGACTTCGCAGGCTCCGGCGCGTCCTCGACGACGACCGAGAGCGCGCCCACGAAGCTGTGGCCTGCGCGCAGCGCGGAGGAGAGCACGGCGAGGTTGTCGGGCAGCTGCTCCGCGAACAGCGCCCGCTTCTTCTCGACTCGCCGCCGGATGTAGCTCCAAACGGCAATCGGGATGAGGAATCCGATGAGCAGGCCGGCCAGGTTGAAGAGGATCGCGACGAGCCACATCACGCCGATCATGGCGATCAGCGTCCAGACCACGATGCGAGTCGGGCTCATCTCGATCTCCGCGAGCTCGACCTCCTCGACGAACCGCTGCCAGTACTTCGAACGCTGGAGCGGTGACGGATCGTCCTCCGGCTCCGGCGTGCTGAGGCCCTGAGCAACCGTTACTCCGTCGGATGGCGTCGCCAACGAGACGAACTGCGACAGCCGCCTCTGCAGCGTCCGGCGGCGCGGCTTGAGCAGCACCATGATGCAAAACGCGAGCAGTCCGATCGCCAGGACGCTGAACACGATCATCGTGAAGCTGGACGTCCAAAACGTGGTGCCGGCGCTCTTGTGGAACCCGGAGTTGAATGTCTGCGGAGGGAGCGTGGGCGCGGCGTAGCCAGCGGTCGCCGTCGCTGGTGCGCCCGCGACCTGAACCGAGACGTGCACCTTCGCTCCCAGGTTCTGGAGCGATCGATAGGTCAGCAGGTACTCGTGCGCCAGCCGAGTTCCGAGCTGGTCGTAGATCTGTGCTAGGTCCCCAACGGAGGTCGCTTCCGAGAAGTCGCCGCCGGTGCCCTCCGCGAGTGCCTGGAGCGCGGCCGGGTCGAAATGCTTGGAGCGCAACCCGATCGCGAACACCCGGGCATGGGCTGCCTTGGCAGCCGCGACCACATCGTCCCTCGTCGCCTTGCTGCCGGTGTCGGCCCCATCGGAGAGAACAACGACCGAGCCCGCAGTGATGCCCTTGTCGTGCAACCGAGACAGCGCCTCGTCGACGGCGTCGTAAAGATGCGTCCCGTAGGCGAGCTCGGGCTCATGCGCGAGCGACTTGACGATGTTGTTTGAGTCCGTCGTGAAGTCCTGGAGGACCTCGCTTTCCTTGTTGAACGCCTCGACGGCCACCTGCTGGCTCGGCGCCCGATGCGCGACGAAGACCTGTGCGGCCTGTAGGGCGCCGGCGATCGGCTCTCCCTTCATGCTGTCGCTCGCGTCGATCACGAGCACGATCCCGAACTGCTTCGGATCGGCACTCGACGCGGGGACGACGTTCACGCCCGTGACGGCCTGGCCATTCTCCTGGACCCGGACCTGCCTGGCCGTCAGGGGTTGTTCCTTCGCGAGCGTGAGCACGAAGGCCCGGTCCGGGAACTGCCCGCCGGCCGCCTCCGCGAGCGTCACCTTTTGATCGGCCGCGAGAGCTGGAACGGCCGTGAGGACGACGGCGCAAGACACCAGCAGAAGGATCGGCTGGAGCCGCCGCCTCACGGCCGCACCCCTTCCGAGGACTCGGGCATGCGGCCCTCACGGAAGAGGCTTAGCGGCAGCGCGATACCGCGCCGCTCGAACTTGGTCAAGAAGGTCGGCCGGAGCCCGGTCGCGGCGAGGTTGCCGATGACGAGCCGGTCCGGCGTCACCTGCTCCACCTTGAACCTGAACAGCTCCTGCAGCGTGATCGTGTCCGATTCCATCCGCTGCACCTCGACGATCGAGGTCACGCGACGCGAGCCGTCCTCGAGCCGCTCGAGGTGGATCAGCATGTCGAGCGCCGAGGCGACCTGCTGCCTGATCGCCCGGACCGGCAGGTCGTAGCCCGCCATCAGCACCATCGTCTCGATCCGCGCGAGCGCGTCGCGCGGTGCGTTCGCGTGCACCGTCGACAGCGAACCGTCGTGACCGGTGTTCATCGCCTGGAGCATGTCCAGCGCCTCGGCGCCGCGGACCTCGCCGACGATGATCCGCTCCGGCCGCATGCGCAGGGAGTTGCGCACGAGCTCTCGGATGGCGATCTCGCCCTCGCCCTCGATGTTCTTCGGCCGCGCCTCGAGTCGCAGGACGTGCCGCTGGTTCAGCCGAAGCTCGGCCGCATCCTCGATCGTGACGATGCGGTCGGAATCCGGGATCGAGCTCGAGAGCGCGTTCAGGAACGTCGTCTTACCCGTACCGGTACCGCCGGAGATGAGAATGTTCAGCTCCGCCCGCACGCAGCGGTCGAGGAACTCGACGACCTCCGTCGAGATCGTCCCCAGCTTGACCAGCTCGGCCATGTCGAGCCGGTGCTGGCTGAACTTCCGGATCGTGACGAGCGGACCGCTCAGCGAGAGCGGCGGCAAGACCGCGTTCACGCGGCTGCCGTCGGGAAGACGCGCATCGACCATCGGCGACGACTCGTCGATTCGCCGGCCGACCTGCGCCACCATCTTGTTGATGATCCGCCGCAGGTGCGACTCGTCCTTGAACCGCACCGTGGTCTCGTAGAGCCGGCCCTGACGCTCGACCCAGACCTCCGCTGGGCCGTTGACCATGATCTCCGTCACGCTGTCGTCCGCGAGCAGCCTCTCGAGCGGGCCGTGGCCGAGGATGTCGTCCGCGATCTCGGCCGTCAGTCGGTCACGGTCGTCGCGCGAAATGCCGGACTCTCGCGACAGGTGGCCCCTGATGTCGCTGATGACGCGCTCGCGCAGCGAGCCGGGGTCGATGTTGACGTTGAAGAGCTGGGGCCCGAGGTCGCCGATCACCGCCAGGTGAACCCGGTCCTTCAGCTCGGAGAACGGATCGTGCCCTGTTGTCGGGGCGACGGTCGGAGCCGTCAGCAGTCGCTCGTGGAGTTCCATCAGTGCCTCCTCAGGAGCGAGCGGAGCCCGCCGTTGCCGTTCACAGCCTGCTCAGGCGGCGGAACGAAGCTGAAGTAGTCGACGAGCTGGCCGAACGCCCGTGCGGCGTCGGAACGCTCTTGTGCGAGCACGATCGGGGTGCCCTCGTTGACGGCGCGCGCGATCTCGCGATCGCTCGGAA
>JBIOZO010000020.1:0-7351 GCA_044871215.1 Gaiellaceae bacterium
TGGACCTGGGAGGAGGGCCCGGGCCCGGTGATGGCCGGCAGCGAGAACACACTCGTCGTCGTCGAGTTCGAGGAGGACGGTGACGGGACGCTCGTCAAGCTGACGCACAGCGGCTTCGCGAGCGACGAGCTCAAGGGCATGCACGAGCACGGTTGGCAGGGCGTGCTGGGGAGCCTCGAGCGCAACGTCTTCCCTGGCTAGGGCCGACTAGCGGCCAGGACGGCTGGTAGGAGTCACTCCTACCAGCCGTTTGGGAGCCCTGGCCTAGTACCCGTACGAGTTGCTCGTCGGGGTGGGGGAGGTGGGCGCCTTGGTGGCGGAGCCGATCGTCACCGGCCGCCAGACACCGACGTCCTTGAAGCCGTTGCCCTTGACCTGGCCCGGCTTCGTGTCCTGCACGAAGCGGTAGAGCGGGGCGCCGCGGAAGGCGACCTGGCGCTTCCCGTCCGGCCGCCTGACGACGCTCAGGCCCTTCACGCCGGTCGGCGTCACGCCCTTGGCGGCGACGAGCGGCTTCCACAGCGCGATGCACGCTGCCTGAGTGCAGATGAAGCGCCCGTGCCGCTCGGCGCTGAGCGAATACAGCGTCAGACCGCTGCGGGTGACGAGGATCGTCTTGCCGAGCGTCGCGTTGTGTGAGGTCTTCACGAGCGGCGTCCCACCGCTGGCGTTGCCAGACCGTGTGACCAGCAAGAGCGTCACCGACAGGGCCGCCGCGATCGCGATCGCTACCAGAGCCGATGCCCGCAATTTCCCGACCCGTTCCATCTCGGTCTCCCTTCTTGTGTTGTCAGAAGGGAGTACGGAGACGGCGCGCGCGGGGTTCTCCTCCGTAACGCGCGCTTAATACTCGCGGTAGGGCGGAAGCCCGAGGGCGCGCTCGTACGCGGCGCGGTCGTGGACCGGGTCGCCGTGGGCGACGATCACGCGTTCGAAGGGCAGCTCGAGCAGGTCGCGGAGCGCCGGCAGGGCGCGGTCGAGGTGCGGTGTGTCCCAGACCCGCAGCTCCCCCTCGGCGCCGATGAGCGCGTCGGCGAAGACGAGCGTCCTCTGCTCGGGCAGCCAGAGAGGCGTCTCGTTGCGGCCTCGGCCGTCGTACAGCGCGCGCAGCCCGCCCGGCAGCTCCGAGCCCGGTTCGATCGGCTCGAGCTCCGTCTGCGGGACGTTCTGCCGCTCGAACAGCCAGGGCCCGAAGGCCCGGGCGCCGTAGCGGCCCACGAACAGGTCGACGTCGCGAACGTGGTCGGGCTTCAGGACCACCGCCATCGTCGGCGGCTTCGCCTCGAGCCGTTGCCAGACCTCCGAGCCTTCGGGTGGCGCGAGCGCGTCGAGCACGGCGACCTCGCCGCCGCTCTCGACGCAGGTCGAGGTGACGACCTCGGGCCAGCCGGCGTCTGCGTGCCAGTCGGGGTACGAGAGCCGCCAGATCCAGAGGCCGGCTGCGACGTCTACTACCTGATCCACCGGGTCATTCTCGCTAGATTCGCTCGCGTATCGGCAACCGAGGAAAGAGGGAGAGATCCATGCGGAGAATCAAGGGTGCGCTCGTCGCGCTGCTCGTCCTCGCGGCCGCGATCGCGGTCGGCGTCTCGGCGAACGGCGCTGCGGCGGCGAACGTCACCACGTGCACCGACTTCCTGGCGCCCGGCAGCTACGGGCGCGTCGTGGTCCCCGCGGGGGCGACCTGCTTCAGTGAGGGTGGCGTCACCGTCCGCGGCGGGCTCTACGTGCAGTCCGGGGCGACGTTCGTCCTCGGCAGCGAGGAGGCTCCGGGAGACAACGGCACGATCAGCGGCGGGGTGCACGCGACGAACCCGGCGAACCTGCAGATCCACTTCATGACGATCAACGGTGGGGTCCAGTCGAGGGGCGGCTCCGGCCCGGTCGGCGGTCCATTCGACATCACGTGGACGACGATCGAGGACAACCACATCAACGGCGGCGTCAGCATCTCGGGCTACGACGGGTTCTGGATGGGCTTCATCCGCAACCACGTCAACGGCTCCGTGAACCTGAGCGGCAACGTGCTCGTCGATCCCGACGGGAACGAGTACGTCACGAACACGATCCGCGGCAGCCTGAGCTGCTTCGGCAACTCGCCCGCGCCGCAAATCGGCGACTCGGAGGGCGAGCTCAACCACGTCACCGGCGCCAAGAAGGGCCAGTGCGCGAACGTCTGATCTAGCTCGGCCACGCGGGAGGGGCCGCTCGGCCCCTCCCGCCAGGCTGGGGTCGGCCTAGGTCAGGACCGGGTCGGCGGTGGTCGCCGTCGGCTCGTCGCCGCCCTCGGCCAGCACCGTGCCGAACTGCTCGACCTTCTCGGGCGCGGTCACGTTCAGCCAGAGCAGCCAGACGACGCCGAGGAGGAGCCACCCGAGCGCCACCCACGGCGCGTAGCTGAAGGGGTGCGGAGGCCGCGGCCAGATCGACCAGTAGATCGTCAGCGCGCAGATGACGATGGCGGCGATCGGCACCAGGACGTCGAACGCGATGTTGTAGCCGACCTCCGCGGCCTGTCTCGACCGCCAGAAGTACAGAGCGCCGCCGAGCGCGATCAGGATGTAGACGCCGAGGATGCCGAAGGTCGCGGTCGTGGCGAGGAACCCGAAGAAGGTGAAGGGATCCCACGTTCCTCGCGCCAGCCACGAGACGAGGATCACCGTGAGCAGGATCGTCGACAGGATCGCCACCCACGGAGTCTTGAAGCGCGGGTGCGTCCAGGCGAAGACCCGCGGCAACCCACCCTCGCGGCCCATCGCGAAGGCAGTCCGCGAGACGAGCGCGATGCCTGCGAGGGCGGCGACGAAGGCATCGACGACGACCGCGATGTCCACGAGCGTTGCGAACCAGCTCCCCACGTACCGCGTCGCAAGCGTGTCGAGCGCGGCGGGATTGCTCGCCCACTTGCCGGCGTTGGCGACGCCGAAGCCGATCGACATCGCCCACGTCAGAAACACGTAGAAGACGAGTGCGACGAGCACGGCCGAGAGGATCGCCTTCGGGATGATCTTGCGCGGCTCGGCCGCCTCGTCCCCGAGTGCGGCGGCAGCCTCGAAGCCGATGAATCCCGTGAACGCGAACACCATTGCCTGGAAGAAGTCGTGCGTGCTGTTGGCGTGACTCGGGTTGAACGGCGAGAGCGTCACGCCCGAATCGCCGCCCTTGGCGAGGATGATGATCGCCAGCAGCAGGAGGATGATCACCCCGGCCGACGCGACCACGAGCTGTAGCCGCGTCGAGATGCGGATGTCGAGCAACGCCAGCACCGCCAGGACGGCCATGAGGATCCAGAAACACTTGAACCAGCTCAGGTCGATCGACGTGTGCACCGTCAGCACGGTCGACATGAAGACCGACGCGATCACCATCACGAACGACACGCCGGCGGCGAAGCCCCAGCTGTAGAGCCAGCCGCCGATGAAGCCGGCCTGTTTGCCGAGGCCGCGCGCGGTGTAGGTGTAGAGGCCACCGGCGCTCGCCATTCGCCGCGTGAAGCGGATGATCACGGAGGCGAGGCACAGCGAGCCGAGCCCGGCCACGAGGTACGCGAGCGGCACTGCGGCTCCGGCTTTGCCGGCCGCGCTGCTCGTCGCCAGCGAGCTCGCCATCACGAGCGCGAGCAACGCCAGCGACATGGCAAAGGCGTCCGTCAGGCCGAGGATGCCCCGCCGGAGCGATCCGACGCGGCTCGAGGTCTCCGACATTCCCAGCTCCTTCCTACTCGGGGAGTAGCGCGAAGATCCGTGCGGGTGCACCGTTGGCGGCACGCACCTTCATGGGCGCGACGACGACCGGCGCCCGCGGCGGAAGCCGGTCGAGATTGGTCACGTTCTCGATGATCATCCGGCCCGCGCCGAGCCAGATTCGGTGCAGCTCGTAGGTGGTCGTGTCGACCGGGTCGGCGGAAGGCCCGTCGAAGCCGATCGCCGAGATGCCGCGCTCGATCAGCGCCCGGCTCGCATCGGCATCCGGATACGACCACCCGGTCCAGTACGCCTCGCGACCCCAGTTGCGCCCGTTGTCGGAGTAGAGAAAGACGATGTCTCCCTCCTGGACGTCGCCGAGCAGCGGCTCCAGCTCCTCGCGCGGCATCGGGCCCGGGTCGCGTGCCGAGACGTCCAGCGTCACCGCGTCGGTGATCAGCCGCTCGAGCGGGATCTCGTCGAGCGTGTCTCCCCCGGCGATCTGATGGGCGGGCGCGTCGACGTGCGTCCCGATGTGGTTCAGCAGGTGGTACTCCGACATGGCGTAGCCGTCTTGCTCGACTACGGCGATGTCCCTGAAGGCCGGTTGGGCCAGCCCGGGAAAGATCGCCATCTCGTTCGACAGGTGGTGCGTCAGATCGACGACCTGCACGGCGCGAGTATCGCCGACGCGGCGGCGCGGATGGAAGGGGTGCCTCGGCGAGGGGATGACTTTTCGCGCGCCTCGCCGTCTAAGGCTACGACCCCGCGAGAGAGGAGATCGAGATGGGCCAGGCAGTCGTTCACTTCGAGGTCGTCGGCGAGGACGGCGACAAGCTCCAGTCGTACTACTCGGAGCTCTTCGGCTGGAACATCAACTCGGACAACCCGATGAACTACGGGATGGTCGACGGCAAGGACAACAAGACGGCCAACGGCGACGGCGGGATCGGCGGCGGCGTCGGCCAGGGCCCCGAGGGCTACGGCGGCCACGTCACCTTCTACGTCGCCGTGCCCGACGTCGAGGAGGCGCTACAGAAGGCCGAGAGCCTCGGCGGCAAGCGCGTGATGGGCCCCGAGGAGATCATGGGCATGGTCACGCTCGGCCAGTTCACCGACCCGGAGGGCCACCTGGTCGGCGTCGTGCAGGACATGCCCGCCGAGAGCTGACGTTTAGGCCGGCTCCGGCTGGCAAGAGGTGCCGGGATGAAAGCGCTCACCTGGCACGGCAAGCGAGACGTCCGCGTGGAGAACGTCCCGGACCCCCGGATCCAGGACCCGACCGACGCGATCATCAAGGTGACCTCGACCGGCGTCTGCGGGTCGGACCTGCACCTCTACGAGATCATGTCGCCGTTCCTCGAGTCCGGCGACATCCTCGGCCACGAGCCGATGGGGGTCGTGCAGGAGGTCGGCCCGGAGGTCACCGAGCTCAAGGCCGGCGACCGGGTGGTCGTGCCCTTCAACATCTCCTGCGGGCACTGCTGGATGTGCGGCCAGGGCCTGCACTCGCAGTGCGAGACGACCCAGCAGCGCGACCAGGACCGCGGCGCCGCGCTGTTCGGTTACACGAAGATGTACGGCGAGGTCCCGGGCGGGCAGGCCGAGTACCTGCGCGTGCCGTTCGCGAACTACCTGCCGATCCAGGTGCCGGAAGGGCCGCCGGACGACCGGTTCGTCTTCCTGTCCGATGTGCTGCCCACCGCATGGCAGGCGGTCGAGTACGCGGACGTGCCCGACGGCGGCTCCGTCGTCGTGCTCGGGCTCGGCCCGATCGGCGACATGTCCGCCCGCATCGCGCAGCACCGGGGTCTCCGCGCGATCGGCGTCGACCTCGTGCCCGAGCGGCTCGAGCGCGTCCGCGAGCGTGGCATCGAAACGATCGATCTCCGCGAGCACGAGGACGATCTCGTCGAGGTCGTCCGCGGGCTGACCGACGGCCGCGGCCCGGACGCCGTGATCGACGCCGTCGGCATGGAGGCACACGGCGCGCCGGTGGCCAAGACGATGCAGACGATCGCGAGCTTCCTGCCCGACCCCGTGCAGCGCTGGATGATGGAGAAGGCCGGCGTCGACCGCCTCAGCGCGCTGCACGCGGCGATCGAGCTCGTGCGCCGTGGTGGCACGATCTCGATCATCGGCGTCTACGGCGGCATGGCCGATCCGCTGCCGATGATGACCCTCTTCGACAAGCAGATTCAGCTGCGCATGGGCCAGGCGAACGTCAAGCGCTGGGTGCCGGAGATCATGCCGCTGCTGATGGACGGCGACCCGCTCGGCACCGACGACTTCGCGAGCCACCACCTTCCGCTGGACGAGGCACCTGAGGCCTACGAGAAATTCCAGAAGAAGGAGGACGGCTACGTGAAGGTGCTTCTACAGCCCTAACGGCCGACGGCGTACCCCTGCATGCCGCGCGGGTTCGCGGCGGCGTAGAGCAGCCCGTTGCGGTTGCCGGCGGCACTGAGGCGGCCGAGCGACCACGCGTCTTGCGGCTCGACCAGGTGGCCCCGGCGCCGCAGGTCGTCGAGCGTCTCGCGCGGGAAGCGTGCCTCGATCTGCAGCGTGCGCGGCCGCGGCTGCCGCGGGTAGAAGGATTCCGGGAAGTGCTCCGTGTGGAACATCGGCGCGTCGATCGCCTCCTGCGCGTTCAGGCCGAAGTGGACGAGCGTCAGGAAGAAGACGAGCGACCACTGGTCCTGCTGGTCGCCGCCGGGCGTGCCGAAGGCGAGCGTCTCACCGTCGCGGCGGGCGATCGTCGGCGAGAGCGTCGTCCGTGGCCGCGTGCGCGGGACCAGCGAGCTCGGCAGGCCTTCCTCCAGCCAGAACATCTGCGCGCGCGTTCCCAGGCAGAAGCCGAGGCCGGGGATCACCGGCGAGCCGTGGAGCCAGCCGCCGCTCGGTGTCGCCGAGACCGCGTTGCCCAAGCGGTCGACCACGTCCACGTGGCAGGTGTCGCCGCGGGTCGGCTCGCCGGTCCCGGGCTCCGGCTCCGCCGGCGGGATGCGCGGCAGACGCGGCTCGCGTCCGCCGGCGCTGCCGGGCCTTAGCTCGCCGGAGGCCTCCTCGCCGACGAGCTCTCGGCGCCCGGCCGCGTACTCGTCGCTGAGCAGGTCGGCGAGCGGCACGTCGCCGTCGCCGTACCAGGCCTCGCGGTCGGCGAAGGCGAGCTTGGCGCACTCGACGACAGTGTGGACGAAGTCGGGGCCTTCGCGGTTCCCGAGCTCGAAGCCCTCGAGCATGGCGAGCTGCTGCAGGAAGACCGGCCCCTGCCCCCATGGCCCGGTCTTGTGCACCTCCCAGCCCTCGTAGCTGCGGGTGACCGGCCGCTCGACCGAGGCGCGCCACGAAGCGAGGTCGTCGCCGTCGAGCAGGCCGCCCTGCTCGTGCGAAAACGCGTCGATCGCCTCGGCGACGAAGCCGCGGTAGAAGAGCTCGCTCGCCGCCTCGGTCTCCCCGCCCGACTCGGCCAGCACCCGGCGCCAGGTCGCCGCCAGGTCGCGGTTGCGGAAGATCGACCCGGGCTCGGGCACGGGCAGATAGAGCTCGGCCGACGCGGGCCACTCCTCGCGGAAGACGTGCTCCATCGTCGCGATGTCCGAGCAGATTCCGGGGACGAGCGGGTAACCGTGCTCCGCGTAGCCGATCGCCGGCTCGAGCACGTCGGC
>JBIOZO010000021.1:0-2215 GCA_044871215.1 Gaiellaceae bacterium
TGGTCGATCATCCCTGCTCCCTTCGGTCGTGAAAGACGGCTTCGATGTTGTTGCCGTCGGGATCGAGCACGAAGGCGCCGTAGTAGCCCCGGTGGTACTGCGGGCGCTCGCCCGGCTCGCCGTTGTCGCGGAAGCCGGCCGCGAGCGCGGCCTGGTGGAACGCGTCGACCGTGGCTTGGTCGGGAGCCGGGAACGCGACGTGGACGTTCTCGGTCACCGGCTCTCCCTGGACGAGCGCGAACGAGCGGCCGGCGCCGACGACGTGGAAGCGGCGCTCGTCGCCGTCGCGCACGCGTAGTGCCACGGCGGGCGCGACCGTCTCGTAGAACAGGCGCGACTCCGCCAGGTCGCGGACGCGTATCCAGAGGTGGTCGAGCCGGTTCTCGCTCTTGGCTGACCGCTCGCGGTGGACGGCTTCGAGGCTGTTGCCGTCGGGATCGCGCACGAAGGCGCCGTAGTAGCTCGGCGAGTAGTGCGGGCGTGGCCCGGGCTCGCCGTCCTCGGGGTGGCCGGCGGCCGTCATCGCCCGCCACCACGAGTCGACCTGCTCCCGCGAGGAGGCGACGAGGGCGAGATGCAGGTTCTGCGTCACGGGCTCGTCCGCGACGATCCCCAGGTCCTCCCACTCGGCAAAGCCCTCTTCGCGGTATGGCTCGCCGTAGCCGAGCTCAGCGAACGCGAGCTCGTAGCAGCGAAGCGAGGCCTCGAAGTCGCTCACGCGCACGATGACGTGATCGAAGACGTCCAGCACGGGCAAGATTGTCTCAGTGATCCTCGAGAACGGCGTCATCCGCACGATGGAGCCCTCGCTGCCGCTGGCGCGGTCGCTGGCGATCGCGGGCGAGCTCGTCGCGGGCGGGGTCTCCGCCCACGAGACCGCGCTGCCCGGGCCCGAGCGGGTCGACCTCGGCGGCCGTTGCGTCGTGCCGGGGTTCACCGACTCGCACGTGCACTTCCCGACCTGGGCGATGGCACAGGGCGAGGTGCGGCTCGAGGACACCGCGTCGCTCGAAGAGGCGGTCGAGCGGGTCCGTGGCGCGCTCGACACGCCCGGCACCTGGCTGCGCGGCCGCGGCTGGCGCAGCGGCGACTGGTCGCCGCCGGTCGAGCCGACGAAGGACGACCTCGACGCGATCGCGCCGGACCGGCCGGTGGCCCTGATGGCGCGCGACTCGCACTCGGTCTGGCTCAATTCGGCCGCGCTCGCCCGCGCCAACGGCGACCTGCAGGTGCCCGGCGGCGTGGTCGAGCTCGACGAGCGCGGCGAGCCGACCGGGGTGCTGCGCGAGGAGTCGTGCTGGCACTTCCGCGACCGCTACATCGAGACGACCGACGACGAGTACGTCGAGGCGATGCGCGCGGGCGTGCGGCTCGCCGCCTCGCGCGGAGTCACCGCTGTGCACGACAAGGACGGCTGGCTCGGCGCGCTTCGCTTCTGGCAGCGGCTCGAGGCAGAGGGCTCGCTCTGCCTGCGCGTCTGGCAGTCGCTTCCCGCCGACCTGGCAGGCGAGCTCGCGCAGGTGGACGTGCGCAGCGGCCTGGGCGGCCCGCTCCTGCGCGTCGGCTACCTGAAGGCGTTCATGGACGGCACGCTCGGCTCGCAGACCGCGCGGATGCTCGACGGCTCCGGGGTCGAGATCACCAGCCGCGAGCAGTTCGAGGAGTACGTCCGCGAGGCCGCACGCGCCGGCTTCCCGGTGGCCGTCCACGCGATCGGGGACCTGGCCAACCGCGAGGCGCTCGACGCGTTCGAAGCGACGCGCGAGGTCTGGGAGCCGCTCGGCCTGCGGCAGCGGATCGAGCACGCGCAGCTGCTGGCGCCCGAAGACCTGCCGCGCTTTGCCGAGCTCGGGATCGCCGCCTCGGTGCAGTTCAGCCACGCGCCCTCGGACCGCGACCTCGCCGACCGCTTCTGGGGTGGCCTCGAGAGCGAGCCGTACGCCTTCCGGTCGCTGCTCGACTCGGGCGTCGTGCTAGCGAACGGCTCGGACGCGCCGATCGAGGAGCTCGACCCGCTGCTCGGCATCCGCGCCGGCGTAGCGCGCACGCTCGACGGACGCGCAGGCTGGCACCCGGAGCAGGCGCTGACCGTCGAGCAAGCGCTGTACGCGTCCACCGTCGCACCGGCCTGGCTCGCGCGGGACGAGCGGCGCCGCGGGAAGCTCGTCCCCGGCTACCTCGCCGACCTGGTCGTGCTCGACCGCGACCCGCTCGC
>JBIOZO010000022.1:0-18783 GCA_044871215.1 Gaiellaceae bacterium
GCGATCCGGTAGCTCTGCGCGACGTTGGTGAAGACGGTGGGCACGAACCAGTAGCCCTTCTCCGGCAGGCGGCACGGCGGCTGGTAGATCTCGGCGCCCTCCTCCTCCCCGCTCGCCACGAGCTCCTGGATCTTCTCGAGCTGCTGCGCCGAGTTGATCGCGCCGACGTCCGTGTTCTTGTCGAGCGGGTCGCCGACGCGCAGGGTGGTCAACCGCCGCTTGAGCTTGTCGATCACGTCCTCGTAGACCGACTCCTGAACCAGCAGCCGCGAGCCCGCGCAGCAAACGTGCCCCTGGTTGAAGTAGATGCCGTTGACGATCCCCTCGACCGCCTGGTCGAGCGCGGCGTCGTCGAAGATCACGTTGGCGGCCTTTCCGCCGAGTTCGAGCGTCAGCTTCTTGCCGGTGCCCGCCAGCTGACGCTGGATCGCCTTGCCGACCTCGGTCGAACCGGTGAAGGCGATCTTGTCGACCTCGCTCTCGACAAGGGCGGCGCCCGCCCGGCCGTCCCCGGTGACGATGTTGACCACGCCCGGCGGGAGCTCGGCTTGGCGCAGCACGTCGCAGAAGAGCAGCGCCGTCAGCGGCGTGGTCTCGGCCGGCTTCAGCACGACCGTGTTCCCGGCGGCGAGCGCGGGCGCGATCTTCCAGGCCAGCATCAGCAGCGGGAAGTTCCACGGGATGATCTGCCCCGCGACGCCCAGCGGCTTCGGCGAGCGGTTCGGGAAGGCGTACTCGAGCTTGTCGGCCCAACCGGCGTAGTAGAAGAAGTGCGCGGCCGCCAGCGGAAGGTCGACGTCGCGCGACTCCTTGATCGGCTTGCCCCCGTTCAGCGACTCCAGCACCGCGAACTCGCGCGAGCGCTCCTGCAGCAGGCGCGCGATCCGGAACAGGTACTTCGCCCGCTCCGAGCCCGCCAGCGACGACCAGCCGTTCGAGAACGCCTCACGCGCCGCGCCGACGGCGGCCTGCACTTCTGCCTCGGTCGCCTGCCCTACTTCGGCGATCGGCTCTTCGCTCGCCGGCTCGATGGTCGTGTAGGTCTCTTTCGGCTCAACCCACTCGCCGCCGATGAAGAGGCCGTAGCGGTCGCGGAGTTCGACGATTTCGCGTGATTCGGGCGCCGGCGCGTACGTCCAGTCGGACGGAATCGGCGCGCGATCCTGCTTTCGCTCAAGCTCGGCCACTTGCGGCCTAGCTTAGCGCCGGGTGGACGGAAGCCAGGAGTGGGGCTACCGTTCGGGCCAGCGTTCCGGGCAACTAGGGGAGGGGTATATGCGAATCAAGATTTCGGTTGGTCTGCTTGTTCTCGTCGCCGCCGTCGCGCTCGTTGCGGTCGCAGGCGCGGGCAAGCCCGCACCGGGCACGTCGACGGGCAGTGCACAGGTCTTCGTCCCCAATCCGGTGCAGAGTCTCGGCATCGAGACGCTCACCGACCAGAAGGACGCGGACTCCGCGGTCCCGCCGCTGGCGTACCACACGGTTCAGCTGACAAATCTCGACGGCAGCGGCTTCTTGAACGGCGATTGGGCGACGGTCGTCAGCGAGACGGGCAACCCCGCGTATTCGCCCACGAACACGTTCGCGTACACGCGCAGCCAGGACGAGTTCGAGCAGGTCATGGCGTACTACTGGGTCACCGAGGCGCAGAAGTACATCCAAAGCCTCGGCTTCGGCGTCACGCGGCGCGGGATCGACAACCAGCCGCAGCGGATTCGGATCAACCAGCTCGGCTACGACAACTCGTTCGAAAACGACCACCCGGTCCTGGAGATCCGCTTCGGCAAGGGCGGCGTCGACGACGCCGAGGACGCCGAGGTGATCCTGCACGAGTACGGGCACGCGATTCACTCGTCGCAGAACTTCAGCTTCGCCTCCGAGGAGGCCGGCGCGATCAGCGAAGGCTTCGGCGACTACTGGGCGGTCACCGTGTCCGACGTCGTCTCGAAGGCGCTCGGCGTGGCGGAGCGCGAGCCGCTCCCGTGCGTCGCCGACTGGGACGCGACCTCGTACACGAGCGGGCCGATTCACTGCCTGCGGCGGGTCGACCAGAACCTGCACTACCCGGGCGACCTGTCCGGCGAGGTGCACCACGACGGCCAGATCTGGTCGCGCGCGCTGTGGGACATCCGCAACGCGCTCGGCAACCGGAAGGCCGACACGATCATCCTGCAGGGCTCGTTCGACTTCCCGGGCACGTCGATGCCGGCGCTCGCGACGAGCACCGTCAACGCGGCGCAGCAGCTCTACGGGAACAGCGCGGCGAACGCCGTGCGGAACGCATTCCAGGCCCGCGGGATCCTCTAGGAGACATCGACCAGGGCCCGGCGTTCGCGCCGGGCCCTCAGGTCAGTCGAGCGTGAAGTAGTCCGGGCTCTGGTAGCGGCCCGTCTTCTCCTTGCGCAGCTGCATGAGGATGTCGTTCAGCAGCGATGACGCGCCGAAGCGGTAGAGGTCGGGCGTCAGCCAGTCGACGCCGAGCGTCTCGTGGACGAGCACGAGGTGCTGCACCGCCTGTTTCGCGTTGCGGATCCCGCCGGCCGGCTTGAAACCGACGCGCTTCCCGGTCTCCTCGTAGACGTCGCGGATCGCCTCGAGCATCACGAGCGCGACGGGCAGCGTCGCCGCCGACGAGAGCTTCCCCGTCGAGGTCTTGATGAAGTCGCCGCCCGCGGCGATCGCGAGCAGCGACGCGCGACGAACGTTGTCGTAGGTTCCGAGCTCGCCCGTCTCGAGGATCACCTTCAGGTGCGCCTCGCCGCAGGCCTCCTTCACGCGCACGATCTCGTCGTAGACCTTCGCGTAGCGGCCGGCGAGGAATGCGCCGCGGTCGATCACCATGTCGACCTCGTCCGCGCCGTGCTCGACCACCCAGCGCACCTCCTCGAGCTTCGTCTCGAGCGGCGACTGGCCGGACGGGAAGGCGGTTGCGACCGAGGCCACCTTGACGGTGCTGTCGCGCAGGCGCTCGACCGCGGTCGGGACCATGTTCGGATACACGCAGAGAGCCGCCACGGAGGGCACGCTCGTGTCCGAGGGGTCGGGCCGGACGGCCTTGGAGGCGAGCGCCGCGACCTTGCCCGGAGTGTCCGAGCCCTCGAGCGTCGTCAGGTCGGTCATCCGAACTGCGAGGTCGAGCGCGAAGACCTTCGCGTCCTTCTTGATGCTGCGCTTGGCAAGCGTGCCGGCGCGCTCCTCGAGCGCGACCTGGTCGATCGAGCCGATCCGCGGCAGCCGCGGCTCGAGCGGAAGCTCGAATCCCGTCGGGAGCGCCGGCGCCTGCGCCATGCCGGGAGTGTAGCCCTGCCGCGGCGGCTAGCCGAGCTGCGCGAGAGTGCCGGCGAGGCTCGTGCCGCGGCCGACCAGCAGCGAGCGAATCCCCGCCTCCTGCGCGCTGCTCCGGTCGAATGCAGTGTCCCCGACCGCGACCGTGTCCTCGCGCGGCCAGTCACCCGCGCGGGCACGCGCGAGGTCGATCAGATCGCTCCGGGACTCGCTCTCACACCCGTAAGCGCCCTGGCCGGGAGGGAAAAAACGCGCAAGGCCGAGCCGCTCCATGCGCGCGCGGGCGACCGGCTCCGGATTGCCCGTGAGGAGCGCGAGCCGGTGGCCGGCGGTTTCGAGGCGCGCGAGCTCGTCGCCGGCGTGCGGCGCGGCGACCCAGTCGCCGGTGCCAGCGCTGTCGAGCAATTCGAGGTACCGGCGCGACAGGTCGGTACACCAGGGCTCGAGGCCGGCGTCGATCTCGCCGTCCTCGAGACCGGCGTTGCGGAGCACGAGCCGGCCGATGCGAAGGGTGGTCTGGCCGGCATGCTCGACCCCGGCGAGAGGGTTCTCGGGCAGCTCGACGCCGAAGCGTTCGGTGAGCGTCTCGCGCAGGGCCTGTGCGACGAGCTGGTCGTCGGTGAGGAAGAGCGTGCCGTCGACGTCGAACAGTACGAGCAGCGGCATCAAAGCCCGAGCCGCTCGAGCATCGCCTCGTCGCGGCGCCACTTCGGCCGCGCTTTGACGTTGAGCTCGAGGAACACCTGGTGGCCGAGGAGGTGCTCGATCTCCGGCCGCGCGCGCGTGCCGATCTTCTTCACGACGGAGCCGCCCTTGCCGACCACGATCTGCTTCTGGGACTCGGTCTCGACGAAGATCGTCGCCCTCACGACTTTCTCCCCGAGCTCGTCGACCTCGACCGAGATCGCGTGCGGTACTTCCTCGCGTGTCAGGTGAAGGGCTTTCTCCCGGATCAACTCCGCGACGTGCAGCTCGGGCGTGACGTCGCTGCGCTGGTCGGCCGGGTAGTACGCCGGGCCTTCGGGGAGCAGCCCGACCAGGTCGTCGCGCAGCTCGTCCACCCCATCCCCGGTGAGCGCGCTGACCGGGTGCAGCGAGTGGAACTCGCCCAGCCGCGCGGCGTTCTGCATCTGCTCGGCGATGTGGCCGGGCTTGAGCCGGTCGACCTTGTTCAGCGCGATCACGACCGGCACCCCCAGCCCGAAGACCCGCTCGGCGATGAAGCGGTCGCCCGCGCCGATCCGCTCCCGCGCCGAGAGGACGAGCAGCACGGCGTCGATCTCCTCGAGCGATTGGTCGACCGTCCTCTGCATTCGCTCGGTGAGCGGATCGCGCGGCCGCTGGAAGCCCGGCAGATCGGCGAGCACGAGCTGGTAGTCCGGGCCGTTGGCGATCCCCATCACTCGCCGCCGCGTCGTCTGCGGTTTGTCCGAGACGATCGCCACCTTGCCACCGGCGAGCGCGTTCACGAGCGTCGACTTCCCGACGTTCGGCCGCCCCGCTACCGCGACGAACCCGCTCCTCAAAGACCCACACCCCCACCCAGGGTGGGGAAGCATGCCCGCCGCCCTCGGCGGTCACGATAGTCGGCGCAGGCGCACGTGTCCCTCACGGGGTCGTGACAAATCTGGAACTTCTCGCGCGGCGGCCGGGCGGCGGCGCCGGTGCTCAGTCGAGCTCCCACGTGTCCGGCAACAGCTCGGCCGGCGTGTAGCTGACGACCTTGCCGTCGCCGTTGCGGAACGTGACCTGGTCGAGTCGGAACTCATACAGCCACTGGCGGCAGCCGCCGCACGGTGAGGCGGTGATGCCGATCGCCTCGAGGTCGCCGGGCCGGCAGCCTGCGACGACCGCGCCTGAAATGGCGACTTTCTCCGCGCAGACGCCCAGGGGATACGCCGCGTTCTCGACGTTCACACCCTCGAAGACACGGCCGTCCCGCGCCCGGACCGCTGCGCCGACGAGGTAGTTCGAGTATGGGGCGTACGCGCGCTCGGAGGCGGCGACCGCGCGCTCGTAGAGTTCGTCGCTCATGCGAGCACCTGGAAGACGACGAGGGTGATCAGCGCGCCGAGCACGCCGCCGTAGGTGACCTCGAGTGCCGAGTGCACTCCCGATTCGACCCGAGTCTGCGCCACGAGCAGCGCCATGATGAACGTCAGCGAGGAGATCAGGAAGCGGTGGGAGTCGCTGATCACGCACGTCGCTGCCATCCAGCCGGCGAACGCGACGGCCGCGTGCCCGGACGGCAGTCCGCCTCGCAACGGCGTGCCGCGGCCCGTGTAGGCCTTCGTCCCGATGACGACGATGATCGTCAATACCAGCGCAACGAGCGTCACCTGCGCGGGTGCGTCGCGCAGGCGGTCGAGCAGCCGCGCGCTGCGGTCGGCGAATTCACCCTGGAAGACGAGATAGCCGATCGCGACGGCGTTGACGGTCGCGATCAGCACCGCGCCCGCGGCCACATCCTTGGCGAGCTTCGCGAGCGGGTCGAACGACGTTGTCGCGACGTCTACGGCCTGCTCGATGGCCGAATTGATCATCTCGGTGATGAAGACGAACGAGATCGCGAGCAGGAGCGCGATCAGCTCGACCTTCGAGACGCCGATCCAGACGGCGCTGACGAGCACGACCACCGCCGCGACGAAATGGATCCGCATGTTCCGCTGCGTGCGGAGCACGTGGATGATCCCTTCGAAAGCGAAGTTGAAGCTCTCGAGCAGGTTCTGCGGCCGGCGCTTGGTCACCCGATCCATTGCGCCTCCTTCGATTCCATCTCAGGCCCGTGGTCGTGGCCGAGCAGGTGCAGGAGCCCGTGCACGAGCGGCGGTCGCCACTCCATGCCGACCACCTGGGGGCAGAGCACGGCGTCTCCGAGCTGCCGCGGAAGCCCGGGCGCCAGCTCGTCGCGCGCATCGATCGGGAACGAGAGCACGTCCGTGACCTCGTCGACTCCCAGGTGCTCCCGCTTGAGCAAGCGCATCTCTTCCGGCGCGACGAAGTGCAGTCCCAGCTCCCCCTCGACGACGCCCTCTCCCGCGAGCACGCTGCGCGCGAGCTCGGCTGCCGCCTCCTCTTCGACCTCCACGCCGCTGCGGTTCGACACCTCGACCGAGATCATCGCGCTACCGGCTGCGCTGCGTGCCCGTCTCCTCCGCGTGGAGCTTGTAGGCCTCGACGATGCGCTGCACGAGCTTGTGGCGCACGACGTCCTCATGGCCGAAGCGGATGAAAGCGATCCCGTCGATCGAGCCGAGGATGTCCTGCACCTGGATCAGACCGGACGCCTGCTCGCGCGGGAGGTCGATCTGCGTGACGTCGCCCGTGACGACGACCTTCGAGCCGAACCCGAGCCGCGTCAGGAACATCTGCATCTGCTCCGGGCTCGTGTTCTGCGCCTCGTCGAGGATGATGAACGAGTCGTTCAGGGTACGGCCGCGCATGAACGCGAGCGGCGCGACCTCAATCGTGCCCTTCTCCATGTAGGCGGCGAGCCGGTCGGGGTCGAGCATGTCGTAGAGCGCGTCGAAGAGCGGGCGCAGATACGGGTCGACCTTGGCGAGCATGTCGCCCGGGAGGAAGCCGAGCCGCTCGCCGGCCTCGACCGCGGGTCGGGTGAGAATGATCCGGCCGACCTCGCGGTCGGACAGCGCAGCGACCGCGAGCGCCATCGCGAGGTACGTCTTGCCGGTGCCGGCGGGGCCGATCGCGAAGGTGACCGTGTGCCGGCGGATCGCATCGACGTAGCGCTTCTGGTTGACCGTCTTCGGTGAGATCTTCTTGCCGCGGTGGCGCCAGACGACGTCCTCGAACACCTCGCGCAGGTCTTCCGCCTCGTCAAGCGCGGCGAGCACCGCGTCGACGGTGCTAGGCCCGATCTCGTGGCCGCCCTCAACCAGCTCGGCGAGCTCGTCGACCACCGCTCGCGCTTGCAGGACGTTCGGGTCGTCGCCCTCGATCGTCAACCGGTTGCCGCGCAGGAGCAGGGTGATCCGCAGCCGCTCGCGGAGCGCGTCGAGCACGCCGTCGCCGACCGTTGCGAGCTCGGCGGCGACGTCGTTCGAAACGGAGAGAACTTCCTGCATAACGGGCTCAGTGTAGGCGCTGCGAAGGCCTGCATCGCCGCCGCGCCGCCGGTGTTTCGGCTCGAAATCGGCACAGACACGCGCGCACTTCCGCAGTAGGCTCGCAGTGGCGAGGAGGCCGGGCGCGCCTTGGTTACGGGGCGAGGAGCGTCAGGCGAGCTTCTCGCGCACGAGCTGGCTCACGGCCGACCCGTCGGCGCGGCCCGCGACCTGCGGCATCACGTCCGCCATCACGCGCCCGATGTCGCGCATGCTCGTCGCGCCGACCTCGGCGATGGCGTCGTCGACGATCTCCTCGAGCTCGTCCTCCGAGAGCGGCTCAGGCATGAACTCCTCGAGCACCGCAAGCTCGCGCTCCTCGCCTTCGGCCTGCGCCTCGCGGCCGCCTTGGCGGAAGGCGTCGGCCGCCTCGGTGCGCTTCTTGCGCTCGCGCTGCAGCACCTGCAGCTCCTCGTCGTCGTGCAACGGCCGCTGCAGCTCCTTCTCCGCCGAGCGAAGGCTCGAGAGGATCAGCCGCAACGTGTCGCGCCGCTCCGCGTCGCGGGCGGCCATGGCGCCCTTGAGCTCACCCTCCAGCCGCGCGATCAGGCTCATGCAGGCAGCTCCTCCACGCGCCCGCCGAGCACGTGCCAGTGCAGGTGGAAGACGGTTTGGCCGGCCTTCTCCCCCACGTTCACGAGCAAGCGGTAGTCCTCGAGCCCGGCCTGCTTCGCCGTCTCGGCGACGAAGTCCAGCATGCGCTTCGCCTCCTCCGCGGGGAACTCCGAGATCTCGCGGAACGACGCGACGTGCCGCTCGGGCAGGACGAGGAGGTGCGTCTCGGCCTTCGGTGCGATGTCGCGGATCGCGACGAAGCCCTCGGCCGCGTGCACGTGGTCGCCCTCCCGAACGAGCGTGCAGAAGAGGCAGTCCTCAGGCAGCGCGGATCCCCTCGTCCGTGACCTCGACGCCGCGGACGCGCACGAGCTCGCCCACCGGCGCGTCGACGAGCCAAGGCGAGTAGTCGTCGCCGTAGCCGCGGCCGGGGCGGTCGACGAGCACGACGTCTTCGCGCCCGAGCTTCTCTCGCCAACGAGCGAGGCTCGCGACCCGCGAGGCCTCGCGCAGGCGCGCCCCGCGCTCGCGCTTGACCTCGCGCGGAACCGTGTCGGCAGCCGCGGTGACAGTGCCCGGCCGAGGCGAATACGGGAAGGCGTGGACGCTCGAGACGCCGGCGGCCGCGACGACCTCGAGCGTGCGCTCAAATGCCGCGTCGTCCTCGCCAGGGAAGCCGACGATCACGTCGGTCGTGAGGTTGAAGTCGTCCAGCGGCTCGAGCCGTCGCAGGTAGGTCGCGGCCGAGTACCGCCGTCCCATCGCGCGGAGGATGCCGTCGTCGCCCGACTGGAGCGGTACGTGCAAGTGGCGCGCCACCGTCGGCGTCTCCCGCAGCGCCGCCGCAAGCTCGTCGTTCACGTGGTTGAGCTCGATCGACGAGAGCCGCAGGCGCGCCAGGCCAGGCGTCGCGCCCGCCTCGCGGACGAGCCGCGCCAGGCCCCAGCGGGCGTCGCGGTCGCGGTAGCAGCCCAGGTTGATCCCGGTCAGCACGACCTCGCGGTGGCCCTGGGCCACTCGGCGCCTGACCTCGCGCAGCACGGCCTCGGCGCGCCGGCTGCGGGAGGCGCCGCGCACCTGTGGGATCACGCAGAAGTTGCACGAGAAGCTGCAGCCGTCCTGCACCTTCACGAAGGCCCGCACGCGCTCGAGCCGGGCATCGGCCTGGACGCAGCCGATCGCGCCGACGTCTCGCGCCACGGTGTCGGGCGTCGCCTCGCTCGGGCGCCCGACGACCACGACGTTCTCCGGCAGCCCTGCGAAGCCGTCCTGGTCGAGGCTCGCCCCGCAGCCCGTGACGTAGACCCGGCGATGCGTGCGAGCCGCCCTCGCCGCGGCGTGGCGCGACTTGCGCACCGCTTCGTGCGTCACGCAGCACGTGTTCACGACGGCGACGTCGGCGTCGCCGTCGAGCTCAGCGTGACCGTCCGCGAGCAGGCGCTCGCGGATCTCCTGCGCGTCGACGTGCGAGACCTTGCAGCCGAGAAAGCGGACCGAGAAGGTCGCCACGGCGCGGGACTCTACTCCTCGCGCCGAAACAGGTCGGCGGCCCAGCCTCCTTCGGTGATCCGCCGCTCGTGGCGGAAGCCGTCCGCCGCGGGCGCGTCGCGCTCGAGGTAGCCGGAGGCGACGACCGTGTGGGCGTCGAGTCGCGGCAGAACGAGCTGGACGCTCTCGGCCGAGATGTTCGCCACCGCCACATCGACCGACGGCAGCGGCTCGTTCAGCGCGTCGACCTGGCGCGCATCGAGCTCGACGCCGTTCGCCTCGGCGTTCCGTTGCGTCGCCTGGAGGGCCGCCGGATCGTGGTCGAGGGCGAGCACGGGCGCGAAGCCGAGCCGGGCGGCCGCGATCGCGAGCACGCCCGAGCCGCAGCCCACATCGAGCAGGCTGCCGCGCTCCAAGGCGTCGAGCAGCTGGAGGCACAGTCGCGTGGTCGCGTGACCGCCGGTGCCGAACGCGCGGCCCGGGTCGACCACGATCGCCTCGACGCCCTCGGGCGCCGTCTCCCAGGGCGGCCCGATCCAGAGCTTCCCCACGCGCACGGGCCGATGGAACTCCCGCCAACGCTCGTCCCAGTCCGCCGGGACCTCGTCGCCGCGCACCTCGCCGAAAGCGGCCCAGAGCCTTTCCTCGCCGGCATCGTCGGTGTACGCGATCAGCTCGAGGCCGTCGGAATGCTCGATCTCCTCGAAGCCCTGCGGGAAGAGCTCGAGCATGAGGGCCCGCGCGGGTTCGGCGCGTTCGATCGGGACGGAGGCTGAGACGCGGCGGAGGGAGCTCAGCGGAACGCGCTCTTCAGCTTCTGGAAGAACCCCTCGTCCGCCTCGTAGGTCTCGTCGGAAGCGCTCTGCTCGAACTCCTCGAGCAGGCGGCGCTGCTCCTCGGTCAGCCGCCGCGGAACCTGGACGTTCACGAGCACGCGCTGGTCGCCGCGCCCGAAGCCCTGCAGCACAGGCATGCCCTTCCCGCGCAGCACGTGCAGTCGGCCGGGCTGTGTGCCGGGCTCGAGCTCGAGCTCCTCCTCGCCGTCGAGCGTCGGGATCCGCACGCTCGCGCCGAGCGCCGCCTCGGTCATGGTCAGGTCGACGGTGCAGAACAGGTCGTTGCCCTCCCGCACGAGCTGCGGGTGCGGCTTGACCCGCACCTGGACGTAGACGTCGCCGGCCCGCCCGCCGAGGTCGCCTGCATGGCCGGCGCCTGAGAGGCGGATCTGCTGCCCGTCGTGGATCCCGGGTGGGATCTCGACGTCGAGCGTGCGCTCCTCGACGGTGCGGCCCGAGCCCTCGCACTCGAGGCACGGATGCTCGACGACGCGGCCGGAGCCGTTGCAGGCCGGGCACGCCTGCGTGCGCACGAACTCACCGAGCATCGTGCGGGTCACCTGTTGCAGGCGGCCGCGGCCGTCGCACGTTGCGCACGTGACCGGCTCCGTGCCGGGCTTGGCGCCCGAGCCCGAGCACGTGGCGCACGTGACGGTGACGGGAAACGGGACCTGCCGACTCGTGCCGTTCGCCGCCTCGACCAGCTCGATCTCGATCTGCGCCGCCACGTCCGCGCCACGCGTGCTGCGCGTCCGGCCGGTCGCGAACAGGTCGTCGCCGAAGAACGCGCCGAACAGGTCGGCGAGGCTGCCGAGGTCGAACGTCGTCGGCGTGAAGCCGCCGCCGCGCAGGCCGTCGTGGCCGTAGCGGTCGTAGAGCTCGCGGGTCTCGCGCTTCGAGAGCACCTCGTACGCCTCGACCACCTCGCGGAAGCGCTCCTCGGCGTCGGGCTCCTTCGAGACGTCCGGGTGGAGCGTGCGCGCGAGCCGGCGGAACGCTTTCTTGACCTCCGCGTCGTCGGCGTTCCTCGAGACGCCGAGGAGCTCGTAGTAGTCGCGTCGGCTCGTCGCCATCTGCCTGACCCTAGCTCCCGGGCTAGTTGTCGTCGTAGACGTCTTCGACGAAGCGCGAGAGCTCGGCCGCAGCGGCCCGCACCGAGCGGATCGCCTTGTCGTAGTCCATCCGCACCGGGCCGAGCAACGTGACCGCGCCGAGCGTGCGGTTGGTAAGCCCGTACGACGCGCCGACGAGCGAGAGCTCGCGCAGCGCGGGGTGCTCGAGCTCCGGGCCGACGCGGACGAACGGCCGCCGCGGGTCGAGTGCCTGGCTGAGGACGCCGAGCAGCGCGGCCCGCTTCTCGAGCACCTCGAGCAGCCGCTGGTAGCTCTCGAGCTCACGCCCGTGCAGATCCTCGAGCAGGCTTGCGGTGCCGCCGACGTAGAGGCTCTGCTCCTCGGCCGCGAGCGCCTCGTCGAACAGGGGTCGCAGCACTGCCAGGAACGACGACTCGCGGGCACCGAGCGCAGGCTCGTCGAGGCGCCTGCGCAACTGGCTGCTGCCGAGCTCGAGCCCGGCGACCCGGTCGTTCAGGTACTGCGTCGACCAGTTGACGAGGCCGGAGTCGACCGGCTCGCCGAAGCGGAACGCTCGCTTGGTGATGCTGCCGGTCGAGGTGATCACGACGACCATCACCACCTGGGGCTGAAGCAGCAGCACCTCGACGTGGCGCACGGTGGCTGACCCGAGCGGCGGCGCCGAGACGAGTGCGAGGAGCCGCGTCAGCTCGGAGAGCATCTCGCTCGTCGCCTGGAGCGCCGCGTCGACCTCGTTTCGCGCCGCGGTCAGGTCGAGCGGGAAGCCGCCGGGCTGTGGGTCGAGCCGCTCGAGCAGGCGGTCGGCGTAGTAGCGGTAGCCGCGCTCGGTGGGCATGCGGCCCGCCGACGTGTGCGGGTGTGTCAGCAGGCCGAGCCGCTCAAGCTCGGCCAGGTCGCTGCGCACCGTCGAGGCGGAGACGTCGAGGCCGACGCGGTCGAGCAGCGTGCGGGAGCCGACCGGCTGCCGGGTGGCCACGTACTCCTCGACTACCCCGCGCAGGATCCGCCGTTGGCGGGTCGTGAGCTCGATCTCGGCCGCTTGGCTCATTTGCAGGGATTTTACGCGAGCAGCTCGGCCGTGACGCCGCCGCCGAGGAAGCGGCCGCGCTCGGTCAGCGCCAGCTCGTCACCGGCCGGGCCGCGCGCGACGAGGCCTAGGCGTTCGAGCCGTTCGATCGCGCCGGCGTCGACTGCTTCGGAGAGCCCGGCCAGCGAGAGCGGCTCGTCGAGCCGCAGGCCGAGCAGTACGCGCTCGGAGCTGCGCACCGGCGGCGGCAGCTCTTCGAGCTCGCGCTCGGGCCGCTCGCCGGCCTGCAGCGCCGCGAGGTAGCGACCTAGCCGCGGCGTCGTCCGCCAGCGTCGGCCATCGATCGTCGAGACCGCCCCCACCCCGAGGCCGAGGTAGTCCCGCCCGCGCCAGTACGCCAGGTTGTGCCGCGAGCGCAGGTCGCGCGCTGCGTCCCGGCAGAAGTTCGCCGTCTCGTACCAGCGATAGCCCGCCTCCGTCAGCCGCGCGACCACCCGCTCGAAGTACGCCTCCATCGCCTCGGCCTGGCGCGCGAGCTCGTCGCCGTGCGCGTGGGTAAAGCGCGTCCCTGGCTTCGCCTCGAGCTCGTAGGCGGAGACGTGTTCGGGCTCCAGCGCCAGCGCCTCTCCCAGGTCAGCCTCGAGGTCGTCGGCGCTCTGGCCGGGGATGCCGTAGATCAGGTCGAGCGAGAGGTTGTCGAACCCGGCCTCGCGAAGGACGCTGAACGCCTGCCGCACGTCGTCGGGCCGTGCGCGGCGTTCGAGCACCTCGAGCAGCTGCGGCTGGAAGCTCTGCGCACCCAGCGAGACGCGCGTCACGCCGGCGCCGCGCAGGAGCGCCGCGAGCTCGGGCGTGATCGTCTCGGGATTCGCCTCGACCGTCACCTCCTCGGCCGGCGGCAATGCGCGCAGCAGCCGCTCCAGCGCCGCCGGCTCGGTCAGCGTCGGCGTGCCGCCGCCGAGGAAGACGCTCTCGAGCCGCGGCGCCAGCACCTCGCCCTCGAGCGCCAGCTCCGTGAGCAGCGCTTCGACGTAGGCCGCGTGTTGCCCTGAGCGCCCGACCACCGTGACGAAGTCGCAGTAACCGCACCGCGAAGCGCAGAACGGCAGATGGACGTAGAGGTGCCCAGCGCTCATTTCTTCGTCCCGTCCAGGTTGAGCACGGCGAGGAACGCCTCCTGGGGCACCTCGACCTGGCCGACCTGCTTCATCCGCTTCTTGCCCTTCTTCTGCTGCTCGAGCAGCTTTCGCTTGCGCGTGATGTCGCCGCCGTAGCACTTCGCGAGCACGTCCTTGCGCTTGGCCTTGATCGTCTCGCGCGCGATCACTCGTGAGCCGATCGCCGCCTGGACTGGCACGTCGAAGAACTGCCGCGGGATCTCCTCGCGCAGCCGATCGACGAGCTGCCGCCCGCGCGCGTAGGCGCCGTCGCGGTGCACGATCAGCGAGAGCGCGTCGACCGGCTCGCCCGCGATCAGCACGTCGACCCGCTCGAGCTTCCCCTCGCGGAACCCCGTCACGTCGTAGTCGAAGCTCGCGTAGCCGCGCGTGCGGGACTTCAGCTGGTCGTAGTAGTCGAGCACGATCTCCGCGAGCGGAAGCTCGTAGACGAGCAGCACGCGCTGCTCGGAGAGGTACTCCATGTGGTCGAAGCGCCCGCGCCGGTCATTGTTGAGCTCCATCACGGCACCGACGAAGTCCTTGGGGACGATGATCGAGGCCTTGATGTACGGCTCCTCGACGTGCTCGATCTCGCGCGGCATCTCGGACGGGTTGTGCACCTCGACCTCCTCGCCCGCCTTCGTCAGCACCCGGTAGGCGACGTTCGGCGCGGTCACGATCAGGTCGAGGTCGAACTCGCGCTCGAGCCGCTCGCGGACGATCTCCATGTGCAGCAGGCCCAGGAAGCCGCAGCGGAAGCCGAAGCCGAGTGCCTGCGAGGTCTCGGGCTCGTAGTACAGCGCCGCGTCGTTCAGCTTCAGCCGCTCGAGCGCGTCGCGCAGGTCGGGGTAGTCGTCGGAATCCGTCGGGAAGAGCCCGGCGAAGACCATCGGCTTGACGTCCTTGTAGCCCGGCAGCGGCTCGACGGCCGCGTTGTGCTCGGAGGTGAGCGTGTCGCCGACGCGCAGGCGGCTGACGTCCTTCAGGCCGGTGATCACATAGCCGACCTCGCCCGCGCCCAGCCTCTCCGCGGCGCGCATCGTCGGCGAGAAGAAGCCGACCTCCTCCGACTCGAAACGCGTACCCTGCGCCATCGCGCGCAGCGGCTCCCGGGCCTCGAACGACCCGTCGACGACGCGCACGAAGGCGACGACGCCGCGGTACTGGTCGTACGAGGAGTCGAAGACGAGGGCGCGCGGCGGCGCCTGCGGGTCGCCGGCGGGCGGCGGAATCCGCTCGACGACCGCGTCGAGCACGGCGGCGATGCCGTCGCCTGTCTTGGCGGAGATGGGCAGAACGTGGTCGGGCGTGTCCCCGACGAGGTCTGCGATCTCGGCCGACGTCGCGGCCGGGTCAGCCTGTGGCAGGTCGATCTTGTTCGCGACCGGCACGATCTCGAGGTCGTTCTCGATCGCCAGGTAGGCGTTCGCGACGGTCTGTGCCTCGATCCCCTGCGCCGCGTCGACGACCAGCAGCGCACCCTCGCAGGCCTGCAGGGATCGTGACACCTCGTAGGTGAAGTCGACGTGACCGGGCGTGTCGATCAGGTTCAGCTCGTAGCCCTTCCACGTCACGCGGACGGCCTGGGCCTTGATCGTGATCCCCCGCTCACGCTCGAGCTCCATCGAGTCGAGCACCTGCGCGCGCATCTCGCGGCCGGTGACGGTCTCGGTCAGCTCGAGGATGCGGTCGGCCAGCGTCGACTTGCCGTGGTCGATGTGGGCGATGATCGAGAAGTTGCGGATGCGCTCCTGCTCCATGGGCTACGGAGCGTAGCGGCGGTCGAGACGCATCAAGCGGTGCGGGAGGCCATCCTCCTCGACGTCGCGCACGTGCCTGAAGCCGGCCTTCTCGAAGGCCCGCCAGGAGCGGCGGTTCGCCTCCTCGACGGTCGCGACGGCGGCTTTCGTCTCCGGCCGCGCGAAGACGACCTCGCGCGCGAACTGCTCGAGCACCTGCGCGCCGAGGCCGCGGCCGGTGAGCTCCTCCTCACCGATGAACAGATCGACTCCGGCCACCCCCTCGCCCAACTCGACGACCTCGTCCCACTCGGGATAGTCGGCCACGAGGTAGGTCTGGATCATCCCGGCGGGGCGGCCGTCGGCGACGATCAGGTAGTGCTCGTCGGGCTCACGCCCGTCGATCGCAGCGGCGTGGTCGCGCAGGCTCTCCTCGATCGGGTCGCGCCACCAGCGACGAACGTGCTCGCGGCCGAGCCACTCGCGCAGGAGCGGTAGGTGCTCGTGGCGCAGCGGCTCGAACTCGATCACGCGGAGCGCCGCCGCAGCGAGCGGAGGGCGTGCAGCTCACGCACGCCGAAGACGCGGCAGGCGACCCCGTACGCGACGGTGGCGGCGACCAAGGCGACCCCGAGCGAGACGATCTGGGCGGCGAGCCCGCGCCCGAGCGCGTCGTCGAGCCCGCGCCAGACCCCGTAGCCGACGCCCGCAACGACGGCTGAGGCCGCGACGATGCGCACGAACGCCGAGGCGTTCTCGCGTAGCTCGATGCGGCCCAGGCGCTGTCGCAGCACGGCGAGCAGAGCGGCGGTTCCTGCGATGTTCACGAGGGTCGTCGAGAGCGGGATCCCCCAGGTCCCGAAGCGGTAGAACGCCGCGTCGAGCAGCGCGTTCAGGCCGAGATTCCCGAGTGCGACCGCCGTCGGGATCCACGGCGACTGGAGGCTGAAGAACGCGCGGTTCAGGAGCAGCATCGTCCCGTTGAAGGTGAGGCCCGCCGCGAACGCCGCGAGCGCGCCGGCGACGACCGGCGTCTGCGCGGCGTCGAACTTGCCGTGCTGGTAGACGACGCGGATGATCGGCTCCGCGAGCACGGCCGAGAGGACGCTCGCCGGCACGAGCAGGAAGGCGATCTGCCGCAGCCCGATGCCGATCATGGTGCGGAAGCCGTCCACATCGTGCCGGGCGGCGAGCCGGGACAGCGACGGGAAGAGCACCGTCGCGACGGCGACGGAGAACATGCCCTGCGGGAGCATGTAGATCCGGAAGGCCTTGTCGATCGCGCTCGGGGCGAGCTCGGGGTCGATCAGCCGTGAGGCGAAGATCGAGTCGATGACGAGGTTGAAGTTGATCAGCCCGAGGCCGATCGTCACCGGCACCATCAGGACGAAGACCCGGCGCACGGCCGGGTCGCGCCAGTCGAGCACCATGTGCAGGCGACCGTCGAGCTTGAGCAGCCACGGCACGGGCAGCAGCACCTGGATCACGGTGCCGACGACGATCGAGATCGCGTAGACGTAGAGCTTGGCGTCGAGCGTGTCGGCGTTCGGGACGCCGAGGACGAGGCCGGCGATAATCGCCAGGTTCCAGAAGACCGGGGAGAGCGCCGGGACGGTGAAGTGGTCGTAGCTGTTGAGGATCCCGACGATCACCCCGGAGACACCGAGCAGGGCCACGATCGGGAAGAGCACGCGCGAGAGGCCGATCGCGAGGTCAGTGTCGCCTCCCGGGTCGCCGAACGGTGCGATCACGAGCGGCGCGATCACGATCAGCAGCGCGACCAGCGCGCCGAGGCCGAGCAGCATCAGCCAGAAGAGCGTCGACGCGACCCGCCAGGCGCGCTTCTTGTCGCCCTTCTCCAGCAGCTGGCTGAAGACCGGAACGAAGGCGGACGACAGCGCGGCGTCGGCGACCAGCGCGCGGAAAAGGTTGGGCACCTGGAAGGCGATCGTGAAGGCGTTGATCTTGCCCTGTACGCCGAAGTAGTAGGCCGCGACGATTTCGCGGATGAGCCCGAGGATGCGCGAGAGGCCGGTGGCGAGCGCGAAGATCGCCGTGGACCACGCCAGCCGTCGGCCGCGGGCCGCGGGTTGCTCCTCCACGGTCGCGAGTATAGGAACGCCCTCCGCCGTCACCGGCGCCCGGGGCACGTCCCTTTCGGCCATGTCTCTTTGGCCACCGCCCTCGTGGCCGGAGGCCACCATCCTCCTCCCCGGTGCGAGCGTAACCCGGCGCGGTGCGCGTGTCTGTCACAGGTGTGCGCCGGAGGCGTGACTTCGAGGCTGCTGCTACCATCGCCCGGCCCGCGTCGCGGGCATTTTCACGCCATGCCGAACATCAAGCAGCAGAAGAAGCGCGTCCGCATCGCGGCCCAGGAGCGGCTCGAGAACCTCCGCTACGCCTCGACCGTGAAGACGCTCACCCGCAGGCTGCGAGCCGCGGTCGAGGAGGGCGACCAGGCGCGGATCGCCGAGGAGCACCGCGCGCTCGTCCGCATGGTCGACAAGGCCGCCGCGCGCGGGGCGTTGCACCGGAACGCCGCCGCGCGCAAGAAAGCCCAGGCCGACCGGCTCGTCGCCGGCTCGCGCTCCTAGCCTGCTGCGCTCTTCGCCGGCTCGGCCGGCCGTGTGATGTCGATCAGGGCGCGCGCGAACTCGAGCTCGCCTGACAGCCTGCTTCCGCCTTTCAGGGCGAGGTCGAGATCGGCGAGGCGGACGATCGCGCTGCCGAGCTCGTCGGCGGTGTAGTTGCGAGCCTGCTCGTAGAGCTTTTGCACGTAGAAGCGGTTTCGCTTCAGCCGCTCGGCCGCGGCTGCGGGAGGGACGCCCTGGCCGTCGAGCTCCTGGCAGTCGCGCACGCGGGTGACGTGGTTCGTCAGCAGTCCCGCGGAACGGAGGAGCACGTCGCGGGCCGCATCGCCTGATCGCTCGACCAGCCGTTCGCTCGCGGCGATGACTCCCGGGACGTCGCGCCTGCCCCAGGAATCCGTGAGGTCGAACGGCGGGGCCTCGGCGCGAGGCGCAACGAGCTCGACGACCTCACGTAGGCCGATCGCCTCTCCCGCCGCCCAGGTCGTGAGCTTGTCGACCTCGGTCTCGAGCTCCTGTGCGTTGTCCCCGACCAGCTCGACCAGGGCCCGCGCGGCCTCGCCGTCGATCTTGACCCCACGTTCGCGAAACTGCTGTTCGACCCATTTCGGAAGGTCGGCCTTGCTACCACGCCCGCGCGTGGGCAGATCGAAGCTCAGCACCTCGCCGGCCTTGGCGACCGCCTTCGCGAGCGCCGAGTCACGCTTCACCTCGTCCCCGACGAGGGCGAGCACCGTGGTCGGCGCCGGTCGCTTCAGATACTCCTGGAGCGCCTTCAAGTCAGGCGCCTTCCAGCGCTCGACCGCCTCGACGACCACCAACCTGCTCTCCACGGTGAACAGGCCGAGCGCGTTGCAGGCGGCGGCGACGTCCTCGCCGCTCGCCTC
>JBIOZO010000023.1:0-5798 GCA_044871215.1 Gaiellaceae bacterium
AGCGCCCCGCCGACGAGGACGTACGGCCGTGGCGAGAAGGCAATGATCCGGCGCGCCTGCGAGATCGAGATCGCGTCGGCGAAGTGCGGGAAGACGAACGGCAGCAGGGTGACCGCGAACGTCGCGAGCATCGCGCCGAGCACGAAGGCCGCCCACAGGCGCCGGTGCGCGAAGACCGCCAGCGGGAGGAGCAGCAGCGAAGCCACGGCGATCGCGCCCGCCCGGCCGTAGAGCTCGGGCGCGAGGCGGTAGCTCTGCCGGCTGAGGATCTCGAGCTCGCTCCCGTACGACGCGAACGCACGGTTGAGCTCGACGCTCGAGGGGCTGTGCGAGGCGGTCTCGCGGACGATCGGCAGCAGCCAGGCGACGACCGCAGCGGCCGGAACCACGATCGCTGCGAGCGCAGCGCCGACGTGCCTCACGTCGTGGCGCGCATCGAGCACCGCGCGCGCGATCAGGAAGCCGATCAGGCCGACCGTGACCAGCACGGCGTAGCTCGGGTGGGCGAGCGTGAGCGCGGTCGAGGCGGCCACGACCGACGCGAGCCCGGCGCGGGTCGGCGCGCGGACGTACGCGAAAACGAGCGCCAGGAGGGCCGGCAGCAGCAGCGTGCGCGCCGCGGTCGCCGGCAGCGCCAGCGAGGTGTAGCCGCCGCCCGTGCCGGCGGCGAGGCCGAGGAGCGTGAACTCCGCGAGCGACGTCGCGACCCCGGCCCAGCGCGACCCGAAGAGCGCCGCGCCCGCCTCGTAGACCAGCACGAACGAGAGCGGCAGGAGCACGGTCGGCAGGTGGAGGAAGGCCGCGGGCGGCGCGACCCCCGCAAGCTTCGAGATCACCGCGACCGCGGCGTGCCAGAGCGGGAACGCGTAGCCGGGGTGCAGGCCCCCGTCGCGGAACTCGTCGAGCGAGCGCAGCGACAGGTCGTGCATCGCGAGCAGCTTCTGGGTCCGCGCGAGGTGGAAGAACGCGTCGCCGTCGTAGCGTGCGACCCACCAGAGCGTGATCCCGGCGACGAGGCCGAGCCCGAGCATGCCGAGCGCCCACGGGGAGACGCGGTTCCGGCGCCGCGCCGCGAAGGGCGCCGCGACGAGTGCGGTCGCGAGCAGCACGGCGAGCAGGAGCCAGAACGACGAGTGCACGGCGAACATCAGGGCCGTCGCCACGAAGATCGCGCCCATCGTCCACGCCAGCGCCCCCGCGAGCCCGCGGACGCCGAGCGCGCGGCTGACCAGCGCGCCGGGAATCAACAGGCAGAGTGTGGCCAGGCCCAGTCGGATCCCGAGGCCGAAGCCCTCGGCGGGCAGCAGCCGGGACAGCGCCAGCGCTGCCGGCACGAGCAGCCACCAGCGCAGGCTCACCGGCGCAGCAGCCGCGCGACCTGCACCAGGGCCGGCTTGAGGTCGTCCCGGGCGAAGACCGCGTCGACGTACGGCGGTCGTTGCGGCGCCGGCGACTCGCCCGGCAGCAACGTGATCGCCCAGCGCTTGCGCGAGCCGTTGGCCGTGACCGGCTCCACCCGCTCGCCGGTCAGGTCGCGGTAGGCGATCAGCGGGAGGTCGACCCCGCAGGCGGCGGCGAGGCCGTGCCATTGGAACAGGCGCGGGTTGACCTCCATCAACTTGTAGGCGCCGTCGCGTGGGTCGCGCTTGAACTCGACCTGCGAGAGCCCGTGGAACGAGAGCGCACGCAGCAGCTTCAGGCCCTGGTCGACGACCTCCTCGACCCAGACGGCCTCGCCGACGCGGCACGTGCCCACGCCGGGCGGCGTCTGTCGCAGCTTGCGGCCGGAGAAGAGGCCGAGCGGCTCGCCATCGGAGCTCAGGTACGAGCCGAGCGTGTAGAGCTCGTCGTCGCCGCCCGGGATCACCTCCTGCACCATCGGCTCGTAGGGCTCGGCCCGCGCGTGGGCCTGCTCGACTTCGGCCGCGGTCTCGCAGCGGAACGCCTGGCGCTTGAAGCGCCGCTTGAACCCCTCGGTCGAGGACGGCTTGACGAGCACCGGGAAGCCGAGTTCCTCGGCCGCCTGGCGGGCCTCGGCCGCCGACGCCGGATAGGCGGTGCATGGAACCGCGATCCCGGCTTCCTCGGCGGCCTCGAGCTGGCCGCGCTTGGTCTGGATGCGCTGCAGCACCTCCCAGGGCGGGAATGGGTAGAGGAACTTCCCGTCGAGCCGCTCCGCCGCGCGCGCGATCGCGTTCAGCGGCTCGTCGTGGGTCGCGAACACCGGCGCGGCCTCGACGTCGAGCCCGTCCAGGAAGTCGACGTAGGCAGCTTCGTCCTGCGGGTCGGGGGTCAGAAGTGGCTCGGCGTACCGCGAACGAAAGCCGAGCGCGCTCTCGCGATGGTCGAGCGCGAGCACGCGCACGCCCGCCCGACCGAGCGACCGGACTGCCGCGAGGCCGTTCACCCATCCGACGTCGACGACGACCGCCGTCCTCATCGCGCCAGCAGCTCCTCGACCGGCGAGGCGGCCAGCCAGCGCGCAGTCTCCGCATAGGTGCGGCCGCGGTCCCCCGGGAAGGCAATCCCGCGCAGCCGCAGCGAGACGATCAGCAGCCGCCGCGCGCGCTCGGCATCACGACGGCCGCGGTGCTTGTCCAGGAAGCGGATGTGGCCACGAACCTGCTCGCGGAACATCGGCCCCCACGTCTTCTTCGTGGTCGCGCCGCCGACGTGCACGAACTCGGCGTCGGGGGTAAAGAGCACCTTCCAGCCTGCCTGGCGGAAGCGGTAGAGCCAGTCGGTCTCCTCGGTGAACATGAAGAAGTCCTCGTCGAAGAGGCCAACCGTATCCGCGGCCTCGCGCCGCACGAGCAGGACCGCGCCCATCAGAAACTCCGCCTCGTACGTCCGGTCGTGCGCAAAGCCGGCACCGTAGAAGGCGTTGAACGCCCGCGAGCGCGGCGCGAGCTTGCGCAGGAAGAGGTACTCCGTGGCCAGGCGCCAGAGCGTCGGAAAGCCCCGCACGGAGCGCTGGAGGCGACCGTCGGGATAGCGCAGCCTCGGGCCGACGACCGCCGCCTCGGGATGCGCCTCGCCGAAGGCGACCAGGCGCTCGAGCGCCCCCTCGGTCGCCCAGGCGTCGGAGTTCAGCAGCAGGAACCAGTCGCCCGAGGCGACGCGCATGCCGGCGTTCGAGCCGCCGCCGAGACCCTTGTTCTCCTGCTCGATCACGCGCGCCTCGGGGAAGCGATTCCGCACGAGGTCGAGCGTGCCGTCGGTCGAGCCGTGGTCGACGACGATCGTCTCGTTCCCGCGAACGCTCTCGAGCGCCTGCTCCACCCACGGCAGCGCGTTCAACGTGACAACCACAACTGAGACGCTGGCTTCAGAGATTGCGGGGCCTCCCGAGCAAAGCGATGGGACAAACCAGCTCCGCGGAAAGTGCGCAGCACTTTTCGCGGTAATCAGCCATCGGGCGCTGCGGCCTCGCGGGTGAAGCCGCGCAGGCTCTGCCAGCCGAGGATCACCGCGCCTGGCGCCGACAGGCAGAGCGTCACGACGAAGAACAGGAAGCCGGTCGCGAACGCCTTGTCCGCGCTCACGCCAAGGTTGCCGAGGAAGCTGACGAAGAACGACTCGCGCACGGCGATCCCGTTCACCGAGACCGGCAGCAACAGGACGAGGAAGAGCAGCGGACCCATCACGTAGTACGGCCGCGGCGAGAGATCGACCCCGACGGCGCGGCCGGTCAGCCAGATAGCCAGGACGCGGATCGCCTGCACCGCAAGGGTGAGCGTGAAGACGCCGAACAGCAGGCGCGGGTGGCCGCGGTAGGCGTGAATCCCCTCGTAGGCGGCGCGGATCGGGCGCTCGAGGCGGATCAGCCGCAGGAACGGCACCGTCTTCGCCAACAACGGCCGGACGCGGCGCGAGAAGAGGGCAACCGCGAGCACGACCGTCGCGAGCACGAATGCGCCCTCGATCCAGAGGTACGCGCCGACGTCGTAATGGCCGAGTGCGAGCGCGAAGCCGACCGCCGCGAGCGCCAGCGTGGCCGCACCGCCGAGCGCCCGCTCGAGCAGCACCGAGCCCGCGACCGGGCCGCCCTGGCCAGGGTGGCGGCGAATCGTCTCGTAGATGCGGACCGCGTCTCCGCCGACGGCGGTCGGTAGCAGCTGGCCGGCCGTGTAGGCGACGAAGTACGCGCGCGTCAGCCAGCTCAGGCGGTCGTGGATCCCGCGGACGGATAGCAGCTGCTGCCAGCGCCAGGCCATGGGGATGACCGTGCCGATCATGATCGCCACCGCGCCCAGGAAGTAGCCGACGTGCGCGTGCGCGAGCAGGTGCAGCGTCGTCGAGAGGTCGATCTTCCAGACGAGGTACGCGGTGCAGAGGCCGGTGACGGCGAGCGTCCCGGCGAGCCGGAGGTACCGCTTGTTCACGTCAGGAGGATCCGTCAGGCAACTTGGGCATCGGCCGTGCCGAAGCGTACGTACTCGGCCGACGCGGCCTGTCCCAGAGCGGCATCGAGCGCGAGCGCGTGCACGTCGACCCCACGCAGCAGCCGGCAGAGCTCGGCCTCGCGGTCACTGACGTCGGTGCGCAGCTCGACGACCCGTGGGCCGTCCGGCCCGAGCCGCATGCGGGTCGAGGTCAGCCCCTGCTCGACGCCCAGTGCCTCAGCTGCGCGCGCCGCGAGCTGGGCCGCGGGGCCTTCGCCGAGGAGCGGGGTGAACGCGCCGTCGCTCGACCAGGCGGTGACAGTCACCTCGCCTGCGCCTGACGTTTCCTCAGCCAGCCGCCGGCCTCTGCGGTCGAGCGGGCCGACCGCGGCCTCGAAGCCCGGCTTCGCGTTGCCGCGCAGGATCGCCCAGCGCGTCTGCGGCACGCCGGCGTCGGCAAGGCGCACACGCTGCCGCAGGCGAGAGCTGACGAGCACGCCCGTCTCGGGTGAGATCGGATGCGGCAGCCGGAACCGCGCCGCCACGCGTGCGGCCACCGCGGTCGTCGGGCCGCCCGTGCCGACGATGCCGTCGATTCGGCCGGTATCTGCGAGACGCTCGAGCGCGAGCTCGTCATCCGGCTCGAGGATCGCGCGGCGATGCGCAAGGCGAAACCCGGGGGCACCCGGATCCCGGTCGACCGCGGTCACGTGGCAGCCGCGCGCGCGGGCCGCCGCGAGCAGGCCGGTCCGGCACGCCCCGAGCACGAGCAGCCTCACGAGGGCCCTCCGTACAATGGTGCCGTGACGTCGATCCTCGGGGAGCGGGTCGCGGAGCTGCGGGCCGACCGTGAGCACGGCGCGAGCTGGATGGCTCGCCGGGCGGTCGAGGCCCTCGCGGAGGTGGCGAAGGAGCCGGCAGCTTCGGGCGACGAGCTGCTCGAGCGGCTCGTGAACGCGGGCCGCGAGCTCGCCGACAGCCGGCCCGGGGTCGGCGCGGTCGCTGGCGCGGTCGGCAGGCTGCTGGCGGCGACGGCAGCGAACGTGCAGCTCGAGGTCGCTGATCTGCAGCGGCTCGTGGGCGAGGAGGCGGAGTCCCTCGTGGACGGACGACGACGAGCCGGCGCGTCAATCGCGATCCAGCTGCGGGAGCGCCTCGAGGACGCCGTCGTGCTCACACACTCGGCTTCGGCAACGGTGCGCGAAGCCCTGCTTCGCACGCCGCCGGACCGGGTGATCTGCACCGCGTCGTCGCCGCAGGACGAGGGTCGCGCCTTCGCCGAGGAGCTTCGCGGCAACGGCCTCGAGGTCGAGCTGGTCGAGGACGACGACGCGCCGGCGAGCCTGCAGTGGGCCTCGCTCGTGCTGCTCGGTGCCGACACGGTCTTCCACGACGGCACGCTCTGCAACAAGG
>JBIOZO010000024.1:0-3222 GCA_044871215.1 Gaiellaceae bacterium
CGGCTCAGGTCGACGTCGCGCTCGGCGTCGAGATCGGGCTTGTCGCTCGGCATCGGCGGGTGAGCCTACCCTCGCAGCCGCGGCGCGAGCGCGAAGATCCGTGCGTAGCCGACGAGGTAGAGCCGCCTGCGATCGGAGACGACGGCTGCGTACGAGCCGCGCCGGAACGACCAGAGCAGCTTGCCCGTCCGTGGGTCGAGGCCGTAGGTGCGGCCCCTCAGCGAGGAGACGTAGACGACGCCGTTGATCACGATCGGCGAACCGGAGATCGGCCCGTTCGTGCGGTACTTCCACTTGACGTCCCCGGTTGCCGCGTCGAAGCAGTACAGGTCGCCGGTGAACGAGCCCGCATAGACGCGCTGCTGGTAGACGGCTGCCGAGGAGTAGACGTAGCCGCCGGTGCCATGGGACCAGCGCAGCTTCCCGCTCGTCGCGCCGAACGAGTACATCTTGCCGTCGGTCGAGCCGACGTAGACGCGGTCGTAGGCGACGGCGGGCGTCGCGTAGAAGGTGCCACGGCTGCCGAGCCGCTGCTGGGCGGCCGTGCGCCAGACGAGCTTGCCCGTGCGGGCGTTCAGCGCGTAGACGTGGTGGTCGTACGAGCCGAAGTAGACCCGCCCACCCGCGTAGGCGACCGCACCCTTCACCTTGTCCCCGGTCTTGAAGCTCCACCGCGTCGCGCCCGAGGCTGCGCTCAGCGCCAGGACTCGCCCGTTCCAGTCGCCGACGTAGACCACCCCGTCGACCACGAGCGGTGACGACTCGCTCGGCGCCGTCTTGAGGCGCCAACGGACCTTGCCCGTGTCGGCGTTGAGCGCGACCACCTCGCCGTCCAGGCCCGAGCGGGTGGCGTTGCAGGGCGGCTTGTTCAGGAACGTCATGTAGACGGTGTGGTTGTCGACCGCCGGCGAGGCGGCCGTGCAGCGGTGGGCGCGGTAGGCCCAGACCGTGCGCACCTTCCCGATGTCGACGGCGAACAGCACGCCTTTCGCGTTGGCGAAGTAGAGACGGCCGTACGCCACCGCCGGCGGGAACTCGACCAGCGACCCGGCACGGAAGAACCAGAGCGGCTTGTAGGGCGGCTGGACGAGCATCTTCTCGGCGTTGCCCTGGCGGGTCGCGTCGAAGCGGTACATCGGCCAGCGGATCTTGGCCGTCGGGGGCGGGGCCTTCGGCTCGGCCTGGGTGGTGACGAACTCGACCGTCGGCGAGCCGTGGACGTCGCGGCCCTGGTGCTTGCGGTAGAGCCCGAACGCGACCAGGCCGGCGACCAGCAGGAGCACGATGCCCGCCGCGGCGAGCAGGATCTTCTTCATCGCTTGCGGCTCTTCGGCGCCATCGCATACAGGCGCGAGAAGCCGTGCAGCAGCAGGAGGCGCCCGTTGCCCGCGACGGGCACGAACGCGCCGTCGGGCCAGCGGGTCACCTGCCGCCCCGTGCGCGCATTCAGCGCATAGATCCGGTGCTGGCGGTTGGCGAAGTAGACGACCCCGTCGACCACCGTGGGCGCGCCGCCGATCGAGCCGCCGGTGCCGAAACGCCAGAGCACGCTGCCGCTGGCCGCCGAGAGGCAGTAGAGCGTCCCGTTGTACGAGCCGATGTAGACCCGGCCCTTCCAGACCGCGGGCGAGGAGTACACGTACGAGCCGGTGCCTAGCGACCACAGACGCGAGCCGCTGGTCGAGAAGGCCGTCAGCGAGCCCCCGGTCGAGCTCGGGACGAACACGCGGCCGCTCGCGGTCGCGGGCGTTCCGTAGACCCGTCCATTGACGGAGCCCGACCAGCGCAGGCCGCCGTTGGCAGCCGAGAGCGCCAGCAGCCGCCCGCCGTAGTCGCCGATGAAGACCGTGCCGCCGGCGTACGAGGCGCTCGAGGTGATCTTCGTGCCGGCGGCGTACGTCCAGCGGGCGCGGTGCGTCTTGAGGTCGAGGGCGTAGACGGTGCCGGCCCAGGTGCCGAAGTAGTCGACGCCGTTCAGGACCAGCGGCGAGGACTCGATCGGCGCGCCGGTCGTGTAGCTCCAGCGGATCTTGCCGTTGTGTCGGTCGAGCACGTACACGTGGCCGTTCATCGCATGGACGATCAGGTCCTCCCCGTGGATCGCGGGCGACGAGGCCATGATCCCGCCGAGGTCGCGCCGCCACGCGCGCTTGCCGTTGCGCATCGAGTAGGCGCGGACGCTCGCGTGGTAGTTGGCGACGAAGGCCACGTCGGCGTCGACGACGGCCGGGAACTCCATCAGCCCGCCGACCGCCGTGCTCCAGACGACCCGGAACGGCGGCCGCACGCGGATCTCGTCGTGCGACTGCGTGCGCCCGGGGTTGGCGCCGTACAGCGGCCACTGCAGCCTCGCCTGGTAGACGCGGACACCCACCTTCGGGCGGTTGCGGAACTGGAGCCGCTGCTTGTAGCCGTCGTACCCGCGCTTCACGACCTTGACCTGGAGTCGTGCGTGACGCGCGATCCGGATCTTCGCGACACCCTTCGCGTCGGTGCGGCCGGCGAAGCGCCCGACCTGGACGCGCGCCTTCGCGACCGGCGCGCCCGTGTCGCCGTCGAAGACGATCACGTGCACCTTCGAGCGCTGGGCCGGAGGCGGGGGTGGCGGCGGGGGCGGTGGCGCCTTCAGGTCTGCGGGCGGCGCCGAGGTGGTCGCCGGTGCCGCCTGCTTGTCCGAGGAGCAGCCGCCCGCGAGCAGCGCGAGCACAAGGAGGACGACTCCCAAGGCCGGACGCACCCGCCCCAGGCTAGAGACAGGCCCCGACGCCGTGCGCCGGTCATACGGTCGCACGGGCCAAGCCCGCACGACCTCTTAGGGTCGGCGCCGCCCAGTCGGCGCCTTCTATCGAGTCCCTTCGGCCTTCTCCCACATCAGCGGCGCGCCCTCGCGCAGGTAGCGCACCAGCGCGGCCATCGTGGCGGCGGTCATCAGCAGGTAGTACCAGGCGATCCCGGCGCCCGGCACGCGCAGGTTGAGCTTGCCGGCGGCGGCCAGGACGAGCCAGAGCGCCTGTGCGGCGAGCGCCGCCTGGTAGGGCCAGCCCTCGTCCCAGAGCGCGATCGAGGTCGCCAGCAGCGCGACGTGCAGGAAACCACTCGCGTAGCGGAGCACGCGGTGCGAGAGCAGCTCGAAGAGGTACATCGGCGGAACGCCTCGCAGCGGCCCCGCCTCGAACAGGTACCGCCACGACCACGGCAGCATTCGCACCTTGCGCCGGAACT